>JAVRLU010000013.1:0-30282 GCA_031961165.1 Thermoplasmataceae archaeon | reverse complement strand
AATTGCAGAAGATGATCATTACCTTATGAGGGAACATCGCATCTATAGCTGTGGGGGCCCGGAAAAGCCTGATTAATGAAACTACATTAAAACAGCTACTTTCAAAGGTGTATAGTCATAATAATAAGGAATTCGTGTTATATTCTCAGAATGGGATGTTGATTAATTATTTAGTCCGGAAGATTGATTGCAAAAATACTTTCAAATAATGATAATCATATATGAAAAACTTTATATGACCTCCGCAATCTCGCCATGATGAATGAACCCGTCGGTATCGACAATACAAAAACAAAATATTTGAATGTATACGTTTTAGTTATTGCACTTATTCTGGTTGCTCTAACCTCTATTGAAATATTCGAAATAGCAGAGCTTCCATATGAGAAATACTTTGCAAATATCGGCGTTGGTTCCGTTTTCTCAGGATTGCTTTCTGTGATTTCTGATTCCAATTATGCGGGCATATTTGTTCTGATGACCCTTGAAAGCATGTTCGTCCCGATTCCCAGTGAAGTTATACTTCCACTTTCAGGATACCTTGTATATACAGGATCACTCAACTTTACACTGGTTTTTATAGATGCCATTGGAGCAAGCATGGCAGGCGCTTTCATAGATTATTACCTCGCTCTTTATTTTGGAAGGCCCGCAATAGTTAAGATGCTCCATTATTTCGCGGTCAGGGAAAGCTCGCTCACGAAGGCAGAAATGTGGATCGATGGGAAAGGTTCCATATCAGTTTTTCTTGCCAGGTTTATCCCAGGCATAAGAGGTCTTATATCTATCCCGGCGGGTGCGCTCAGAATGAAACTTAAAATTTTTATTGTTATGACATTTGCCGGATCATTCATATGGTCTTTTGCGCTCATATATCTGGGATACGCTGCTGGCCCCCTTTGGAACCAGTCAATAAAGCACCTCAGCGTGCTGCTGGACCAGGCAATAATTTATGGGCTCTTTGCTGCAGGTCTGGTATACATTGGATATTACGTTTATTTTAAGATAGCGGTAAAAAATAAACAGATTTAAAAGGACGTTTCCTGCAGAAACACTTTATTTTTCGGCATCTCCTCCAGTATATCCTTTCCATACGTAGTGGTTTCCTTGAAAGGCCTGCTTGCAATGAATTTTTTAAAGGCATCCATATTTTCCCATTCAGTGAATATCATATAGTCTCTCCTGTCTTCCACATCCTGGTATAATTTTACATCTTTCAGCCCGTAATTACCGCTTCTTAGCATCTTCACAACATCATTGAATATCCTTTCAAATTCTTCCGTGTGGTTTTCCTTAACCTTGTAATAAAGGCCTACATTTATCATGATATCACATTGATAGTTGATATATAATTTTTGCCCATTTCCATTACTAAACTTCTGTCAACCTAATACTTTGTTGCCCTATCATTTATATCACTGATGCGTACAAAAACGATTTGCTCATATTCAATTATCCTTATGGTACATTATACGTTTAGAGATCTTTTTCATACGCGTGCAGTATATTGGAGAATCCGGTTAATAATATCAAGGTTTTTGAATGGTTTTGGCGGTTGAGATACCGATCCTGATAAAGGTCCAGGAAGGAAAATCTCATCGCAATCACAGGACCAGCTAGCCAGTGAATATCACTGTAATAATAAGGGTAGGTGTGGAAACTGTACCTGATCGATTAAAAGCAATGATATATTGTACAGGATGACTTAATTCGGATTAAGCAGAAGCTGTTTCTCTATATAAGCAGACATCGCGGATATTTATCAAACATGGCGATGAATTATTATTTAATGGAAAGGCAGCCGACTTGTATCCATTGCGCCGCCTATTTATTTAAAATGCTTTGTGGTTAGCTTATCACCAAATGCAGACATCAAAATATCCCTGTATTTCAGAAAGATTTCAGAACTCAATTTTAAAGAACGACCTGCATCGTGCATAAGATGATACTTTACTTTTCCATTATCTGTATCGAGAATCAGCTGTGCGTGCTTGCCTGCGTGACCCTGGACAAGCAACACATCTTTCACGCTATCATATTTAATCTCCGTATTTGCAAACGAGTCAATATTCAGTGCGGATTCCTGATCTTTTTCTATATCCTGCGTCCTGGCCAGGGCCTGGCTGGAAAGATCCTGCATAAGCCGCCTAGTATCATTTGCAAGTGCTGTACTTTCAACTCCCGCTATTGGAACGTAGGTAAAAGGATCCTTTCTTGGATTATTTGGATCCGCTTTTATGGCATTTTTAACCGATTCCTCATCCATAACAGTTAATTCTACCATTGAATCATTTGTGAAAACAAGAGCACAAATGGATTTTTTCAATTCCCCCTTCCATGCGTTGTCTATTATCCCGATAACTGAAACCATAATATTTTTCAACACATCATTCTTTAAATAATTTACCATGGGGATAACTATACATAATTATAATTTATTTAATTTTGGACATAAAATATCATGATCTAAATCATTCAACAATACATGAGTTTGAACCATTGTATTATGTACAGAGTACCCAAAAAAATTGGTAAACGTATTTCAGAAAGCTTTAAGATGATGGATCAAAGCTGATCCCAGCAAGGAATAAAAAATGGGAATCTTTGGCATTATTTGATTCCGAATCGATTTCTGTACCTGGCTATCTTCATCCCTATAAAATCTTCTGTTCCTATGTCATGCCTCATATAATAGTTTCCATTTATGTATTTCGTAGCGTCCTCTACATTTTTAGAAGCGGTTGGTATATCATCAGCCTTTGACAGCAAAGCGAGGGATCTGGAGCTTGTTGTTTCCACATCATAGAGCGTCCCGGTTACCGAGGCATAGAAAATTGAAACTTCGCTTTCCCTTATTTTTTCATTTATCTTAATGCGGGTTTTTACGGGATTTGATCCATATCCCGGTGGAACTATATATTTTAAAACGGTTGCCATTTCCTCGAAATTTAATTTTTCCTTTATGTTTCCGTTATATATCCTGTAAAGTATGTCGATAAAATTATCCTTAAGGAGTGAAAGCACATTTATGCCTTCAGGATCTGCAAATCTGGCATTTATTTCCACTACCTTCACGCCATTCACCGTGTCCATAAACTGCCCGTAAAGAACTCCCTTGAATGGAAAACCCTCTGAATTCATTGCCCTGACAACATCTTTCATGATATTCTCAGCCTGGGATCTTGCATTAGCGCTCAGGAACGGCAGTGAAAAATTTCTATCGGATATTGATCCCATTCCACCGGTATTAGGTCCGGTATCGCCCTCATTTGCCCTTTTATAATCCTGCACTATAGGCATGAATGAGAGGTCTTTTCCATCCGTAAATGCCTGAAGTGAGAATTCTTCGCCCTCTATTTTTTCCTCAATCAGAACTATTCCGTCACGGCTAATTATCTGATCCGCGTATTCGATGGCTTCTCTCTTGTCCCTGAGCTGATCCCCAATCACCTTTACGCCCTTTCCACCTGTAAGACCCACAGGTTTCACAGCCACATCCTTATCGAAAGAATTAAGGAATTTTTCGACTTCATCTTTTTCATAAAATTTCCGGTACATTATATTGCCGCCAATATTATGTCTTGAAAGAAGATCCCTCATAAAGGTCTTTGACGTTTCAATCTTTGCAGCTTCGTGCGTCGGAGATGCCACCGGAATTCCTTTTTTCAGGAGTTCATCAACTAGAGGCGTTTCGAGAACAGGATCTGGCCCGACAAAGACCATATCGGCCTTAATTGAAAGCGAATAATCAAGTATTTTTCTATAGTCTGTTTCATCATTGATGATGAATTCCTTGCTTATCCTGCTTATAGAAGGATTCTTATGGGCCATAACAGAATAAAGTATTCCATCAGAATCAACAATCGATCTGGCTATTGCGTCTTCCCTTCCGCCGCTTCCAATTAAAAGTACCCTGGTATCCATTAATAATCACGATTAACACACATATTAAAAATAGAATAATAACTTTTCATTTGCGGCAGAATTCTATCTGCAGGTTGATAAATATAGGCGTATAGGTATAATGGAAAGTTATACTGCCAAATTAATGGCTAGGAATTGGTAAATGTATTAAAAATACCCTTTAATTTTCATAGATTAGCTAAGTAATGAGATGAGAAAGTCAATACGCGTTGATCTGAACATCTGAACATTCGGATAAAGTACGCCTTATGAATCGATTTCACCGGTAAATTATTTGGCAGACTTAAATTGCAAAGCGTAAAATGCCAGGTTAAATGGAAATTGACGTAATTATAAAATATTTAAATTGAGATGTTTTATATTAATTGCTTTTTTCCTGTTCAGCTGGGTTTTCATTGTTATCGCCATTTATATTTCTTTTTCTTAATTCATCAAGCTTTCTTTCATCTATTCCGAAATAATTGCTAAACTCCTTTCCTGTGAAATATTCTTCAGATCTACCTTTTTTCTTCGTTTTTATAAGGCGCTTATTCAGCAGGTTTTCTATGCTTTCATCTGTTTTTTCTCCAACAACTTTCTTAATTCTCCCTTTTGTTATTCCAGGATTTCCTGCGACCAGTGAAAGTACCTTGAGATCATATTTAGTCATTTCCGGTTCTGACACCTTTGTGCTTAGCTGGTAAAACTGCGGTTTTAGCTGCATCATATATCTTTTTCCGACTCTCACTATCTCCAAAGATGTGTTTCTAGCTGAATATTCTTTAATTAACCTTTTTAGAGTTCGCTTTATTTCATTTTTGTCTTTTCCAGTATAGTTGGAAATATTTTCTATGGAAAGCGGATTTTTTGATGAATACAGGAGGGCCTCGATTTCTGGGGCTGTTTGATCATCCATGGCATGTAGATTGCGTCACCGGTATAAATAATGTCACCGTTGTTGTGATAATTACCACAACACGGCTATTTATAGCTCTCCATGCGATTTCCTATGAGGTTATCGTATGGAAAAACGTATATTCAGGATACTTATATCGACAAAGATAGACTTTAAGGCAATCTTTGTTGTCATGGTTTAGTCCCAGTACCGGAGATAAGGCAGCAAAATTCCATAAAGCATAATAAAGTGCTTTATTTGCGATTGGAATTGACACGACAATCCTATGCGCGCCGTGAACCGGATCTATATTAGCGGATCTAGCCTGAATCTCAAAGATTGACCTTACAGGGCAGATGTGGTGATATAAATGGATCAGAATCTTTTCAATGAGGTGATGTACCTTCTGGATGAATTATCGCAGGATACATCGGTTCCAAAGAATGTTAGAAAGGTGGCTCAGGATTCAAAAACTAAACTGAACAATGAAAATGAAAGCCTGGACTTAAGATGTGCTACAGTGCTGTCTGCACTTGACGAAATGGCGAATGATCCAAATGTTCCTGCCCATGGGCGAACGGATCTGTATACGATTATAAGTAAACTGGAAGCTCTATCAAAAAGTTGAAAAATCTACCATCCAAGATATTTTGGATATGTTATATATATTATTTGTTTTATAGTTATATGGACCCGTACTTTAGGGCTGTTAATCTGCGCAATTTCCGTAAAGTATATATAATTAAATATTTAAAAAGGTTAAATATATATATAAATATAATATTTAGGCATGATAGACATGGTTTTGAGTGAAAATTCCGAGAAGTTAGCAAAATACCTAATGATTTCAGACATTCCAAGAAGCGTTGCATACACTCTGGTATACATCAAGGACAAAGATGAAGTCACGAGTGTTGAAATAGAAAGAGAAACCAGCCTCCGACAACCGGAGGTCTCCATAGCTATGCAGTGGCTCAGAAGAAAGGGATGGATCACAAAAAGGAATATGAAAAAGGAAGGCAAGGGAAGACCCATTCATGGATACAGACTTTCTAAACCCTTCAATGAGATACTTGATGAGATAATACAGGATCTTACAAAGAAGATAAATGATATAAACTATAATATAGATCAATTAAAAACTTATAGAAAGTAATTTATATAAATATTTTATAATAATATATGCAATA
The DNA here is from genome assembly GCA_031961165.1 of Thermoplasmataceae archaeon. Lineage (GTDB taxonomy): Archaea > Thermoplasmatota > Thermoplasmata > Thermoplasmatales > Thermoplasmataceae > JAVRLS01. Next base: position 24,294 of record JAVRLU010000013.1, on the reverse strand, counting down.
TCGATCCGGGTCGATGCGGATATTTTAGTTTTATTGATTAAGGACCGTTACGAAATAGCGATTGATTATCAGTAAAGAATTTTTCAAAGAATACTGAAATATACAGTTAAAAATTTATAATGATGCATCCGCTTAAATTCCGGCATATTACGGATTTTTATTGCACTTTACGTAACTGGAAGATTTTCTGTTATCATTTTCTTATGATGCATACAGATTAACTGGTAAACTTATTTCAGCTCAGTTCATGCAGCTTTCCACTTTCATCCGGGGCATAAACAACACAATTTTCCCCGATTCCCATGATTATTTTTCTGGCCAGGCCGTGAAAGATACCAACTTCTATTACTCCCGGTATTGATTTCAGCCTTCTTTCAAGCTTGTCAGGTTCTTCAATGAATCCGAAATCGCAATCCGCTATATAGTTCCCGTTATCCGTTATAAAGATCTTATCATTCTTCTTTCTTAACGTGCATCTTCCTCCCGCCGCTTCTATATTCCTTATCGTAGCCTCATACGCAAAAGGTGTTATTTCAACGGGGAGAGGGAAGCTGCCAAGGATGTTTTTCTTCTTTGAACTATCGATGATTACATACATCTCCCTGCTGTTGTAGGCAAGGATTTTTTCCCTCAGAAGAGCTCCGCCCCCTCCTTTTATTAAATTTCCGTATTGATCCACTTCGTCCGCGCCATCCACTGTTAGATCTATTTTTTTGGGAATTCCATCGATGACGTTAATGCCCAGGCTCCTGCCGTATTCCATGCTCTCCTTAGAGCTGGCTACGGCATCTATCTTAAGACCGGATTTTACTGCAGCTGCCAACTCCTTAATGAAATACTTTGTTGTAGACCCGGTTCCAAGACCGACAAGCATGCCGTCCCTTATGAAATTCACTGCATACTTGCCAGCAATTTCCTTTTCGTGTTCATTTCCCATATTTTTGGCTATGCAAGAAGCATAAATAAATGGATCGCAAAAAATTAATTAAAATAGTTATGCATATCCATGTTAATGGAAAAAAAGACGATGCTATGGCTCTTTCTCATTGCACTTGGCGCCATAGTCATTCGGCTTATTCCTACGCTTACAAATTACGGCTGGGGAAATGACTTCGGTATTTACTATTCTATAACAGAAGACTATCTAAAGGCACATCTTACGGTTATAAATGTTCCGTCACAGTGGGGGGTATCCGGTTACGGTTCATTTCCGGTTATGTACTGGATAATATCTGCAGTGTACTACATTACCGGAATCAGCTGGAAAATACTCCTGACAACAATTCCGGAAATATTTGGCGGCCTTACTGTTGTAAGTATATTTTTCATTACAAAGGAAATAACTGGAAATGAGAAAATATCGCTTATTGCGGCCGTATTCCTTGCTGTAAATCCCATACAGGCATATCAGACATCAATTCCGTCCATACTTGTATTCGGCCATTTCTTTGGCCTTCTGACCGTTCTCATGCTGATAATTACTCTGAGAAACAGGAAGGCGTTCGTGCCACTGGCTGTATTTTCTGTTCTCCTTGTGCTTTCGCATCAGCTTTCAACATTCATGTATCTTTTGGAGATACTCGGCATTCTGCTTTATCTAAAAATATCAAGATCACGTCTTGATAAAAGTTATTACTTTTATCTTGCAAGTTTTTCAACGTTTATGTTTGCATACTGGATAATCAATGTTAAAGCGACCACGTCTTTCATGACGTCAGGCATTATGAATGTACCCTGGTACGTTATCATATTATCATACTATATTCTCATTACGGTAGTTTTCTTCCTGCCGTCCAGACTGACGGCTATGCTGGGGAAAGCTGCCGAAAAATTGAAGCCGGTTAATTCAAAATACGTAATAAAAACGACAATGTTATTATCTTTTATAATACCATTAATCGGTGTAATTGTTTTCCGGAAGTATATAGATAACCTGTCTATTTACGCTATCGGGGTCTTCATTCCAGTCTTTATAATAACTTCAATAGCCTCAGTCGGTTACATATATGCATGGAATAAGTATCGTATTGTGCTGGGTATGCTTTCACTTCTGCTGGCCGCTGCAATATTCTCAGTTGCCACGATGAATTCTGTCCTCCTGCCTGGCCGCTTTTTTGAGTATCTTTTTGAGATAGTTTCAATATTCGATGGAATAGGAGTTTATGAATATATAAATGAAAAGCGCCCGCATACAATCAGGATTGAATATAAAAGAAGGGCCAGCGATACAAGGACATTTACAACCCCAACACCTCCCGTTGGAAATATTTTGCAATCGATACCATGCATTCATATAGATCAGGGATCAGCATCATCAAGAATCTCGAGGAAAGAATATTTTGAAAGGAAAGAATATACAAGGGCACAGACTGGGGTTGCGATTCTTCTGTTAATTGTGCTTGTCGGATCGGCTTTTTCAATTTATCCGATCGGTTCAATTGTTGTTCCATCAGGAACGCAGAGCATATCCTACCAGGATGAGGCGGCCATACAGTGGCTGGATGTTCATGGAAACAGAAGCTTTTCCGTGGCTTCTGACCATCGCCTGGGCCTCCTTGTTGAGGCATACAACTTTACAGATACTTTCGAATATTCTTCATATCTCTGGAATAAATCATCTTACGCCTTATATGAACCGCAGCTGACGGGGGCCTATGGAAATAAGACCCTTCCACCGGTAGGATACGTGCTGATTGATAATTACATGTATAAGGACGGCGTCTGGGGATACGGCGGCATTACAAATCCAGATTCTCCGTCCCTGAAGTTTACTAACTCAAGTTTTCTTAAATTCTTCATGAATCCATTTGTTCCGGTTTACTTCAATTATTCAACTTCGACCAATGATTGGGCCATGATCGTGGAAGTTAACTGGACCTATATAGATAGCGTTACGGCGAATACATCAGTTCATATGGCGCTTAACCAAAGCCTTTCCTACAACGATATCAATATGATAACAGAAATAAACTCCCAGCTGGTGCCACAGTACAGCGTAATGGAAAGGAGCAGCTGATGGATCAAGATCGATTCTTTCATGCAGTCAAGACATTTATATTTCCAGACTCCAGCAAATTAAGAGCCAAGTTGCAGAAAGGAGAAAGATACCGGAAAATATAAGCAGATTAAAAAATGAATATATACCGATTATTTTACGAGTTTCTCTAGAAAGATCATAGTTTTTCCGTGTACTCTTCGGGAAACGGATATCTCTTCCGGAAATCAACGGCTATATCGCTATCCTTGAGGAAACAGACTCCAGAATGATTTTTAAGGTACTCTATAAACCTTTCATGGAACATAATTGCCTCCGGATGCCCACTGACATCTGGATGTATATTGAGAGGCAATACAGCATACTCGTATTCCCGGTACATGTAGTCAAATGCAGCCTTCCAGTTCTCATAGATATCGGCGATGGATTCCGGCCTTTTGCCAGCAACATGCCGGTTGAAGTTCAAGTACGTGCCGTCATTGAACCACCAGTTGATCGGGATTTCGACAAAGTTTACTTTTTTTCCCATATCAAGGGGTTTCATCCAGGATTCCGGTTCCTTTGAATAATCGATTTTAGGCCATTTGCTTCCGGTTGAAGCGTAAAATGGGTGGATATCATAATCCGCAAGGCTCCTGCTATAGGAATAACCGTTCCTTATCAGGATATCAATAGTATTTTCAGAAAGCTCCCATTGTGATGGTATGTGTCCGGATGGCCCATGGCCGGTCAGGTCCTTTACAAGTTCCACATTTTTTCTGATAACCTTTTCTTCCTGGTCCTTCGTCATTGATGGCGCGTATTCGTGAAGATATCCGTGGGTACCTATTTCATGCCCATTTGAAACTATGCTTTCTACATTCTCCTTAAAAGTTTCCATGACGATTCCAGGGACGTACCATGTCGTCGCTATTCCCTGACATCCTCTCAATCGTAAATGATTTGAGGTTCCTGCTTCATAGACCGTCATCTAATTACCTCCGAACGGAGATAATCCCGAAGTTGCGATTTCCACAGGCGTAAATTCGGGAATGCCCTTCCCTACTTTTATCAATCCCATGTTCCTTATGTTTATCGCGGCATTCAGGTCTCTATCAATTCTGAGACCACACACACTGCAATGGTATGTTCTTTCAGATAGTTTCAGGTCATGTTTTATATTCCCGCATCTTGAACACATCTTTGATGATGGTTCAAATCTTCCTATCTTAATGAGTTCCTCATTTCTCCATTCCAGTTTGTATTCCAGCATCTTTACGAACTGATACCATCCCTGATCCGATATGCTCTTTGCAAGGTGCTTATTTCTCTGCATACCCTTAATATTTAAATCTTCAATAACCACAGTACCGTAATGCTTGGCTATCGCACCCGATACCTTGTGGTTAAAATCCGTCCTTGCGTCCCTGATCCTCTGGTATACCTTCCGTAATTTGAAGATCTGCTTCCTTCTGTTTATCGATCCTTTCTCTTTTCTTGATAATCTTCTATTTTCTCTCTTTAGTTTCTTCTCTAATTTCCTGTATGAATTGAGAGGTTCTATCTGTATTCCATCCGATGTTGTTATGAAATGTTTTATGCCAAGATCAATGCCTACACTTCCATTCCCTTTAGGTAGTTCCTCATTGCTTTCATACTGGATTGACGCATAATACCTGTCTACATCTCTTGTTACCACAACCTGCTTTATTGTATCTGGAATGTTTGCCTTGTCCCTGAACTTTATGCCTTCCCTGAACTTCGGAATTATTAGGCGACTATTTGAAATTTTAATCCCTGACGGTACAATAAAATACTGGTTATCCTTCTTTGACCTGAATTTAGGATAAGCTGTGTTCTTCTTAAAAAAAGATTTGAAAGCCTGATCCAGTTTAACGAGAGAGTGCTGAAGGCTTTGTGAATTAATTTCATACAGCTATGGAAATTCTTTTTTTAATCCTGTCAATATCTTCATTGTATCGAAGGCTGTTAACCCTTTCTTCTTTTCGTTCTTATGATCTGCATAATATTTGTTCCTAAACTCAAGGAAATAATTGTAGACAAATCGGCAAGCCCCAAAGTGCTTCTCTAAGAGAATACGCTGTTCTGTATCTGGATACAAACGCACCTTGAGGGTCTTTATTATTTACATAATATCGTAGTTTCTGATAAAATTTTCGCTTTCCTATCCACATCGCAAGATCGGTTGCTTTCGTGATCAAATCGTTTGTAAGATACAAAGATTTTCCTATCCATGAATAGCTAATTGAGGCATGATATTTACAAATTTTTAATCCCGTTTCAATGTTTTTGTTAAAGAAAATATTTTCATAATGCCTGAAGGATATTTTAATCATTTAATCGGATCTGGAAGGGTTTAAGGAATCCGCTGTTTCAATATTGAATTTTATTCCGGAATAATACGATTTATCATTTTCATGGATCAGCGTTACAGATGCTGCCAGAAAAATCGCGGAAAGGGCAATTGCTGACGGTATCCGTAATTCCCCAGGTATCCTCGACTCTTCTACCAGTATAAATATAAAGGAAGCAACTGAAAATATTGGCACAGCTGTTCTGATTTTATTACCTTTCGAATGGAAAAATTTTATAAGTGCAGTATTCGAAATAGTATGAACGACAAGAAAGGTCAGGCTGACTGATCCGGATACAATGATGAATCCGGTGTAGCTCCCTGCAGTTAAGATGCAGGAAAATACTATAATCAGGGCAATTGAAAAGACCAGAATGTAAAACTTTCTTTTTCCAGCCATTCGAGAATTATTTTTTATTATTCCGTCACTGGACATCTTTTCGACCGCCCTGCGGAAAGCATTTAAATACCCCACAGAAAGGTTGATAGCGCTGTTCATGGCAACTATAACAAGTATGATTGAAAGTGCCCTTCCTGCATAGCTGGAATCTAAATTGAAAGCTGAAATTGGAGAACTGGAATACGCTGCAAGCGAAGCGTTCCCAAGATAAATAGAAAATACGGTCGCAGGCACAATCATAAGAATTGAAAGCAAGAGAAAGGATGCCATAACTGAACGATTCGTATTTTTTTTCCAGTTCATGGTATTATCGGAAAGAAATATTGAAGACCCTATTCCAGAGAATGCAAGTATGCCAAAGGGCAGGGCCATCATCATGGATGAAACTGAAATATTCTTTACCGGAATGGGATGAGGGGAATAATTAAGCAGGGTATAAGCCACAATAACTGAAATTACTGCTATTTCAATAACTGAGGATCCGATAATGTAATTCATCTTTATCCTGAGTTCTGAAATAGTAATGGCCAGAATCACTGTGAGGGCGATAAGTGAAATGACGATCTGCCCGTATATGCCTGAAATGAAAGCACCTGGAATTACAGATGCGGTGAAAAAATCAAGGAATAGTATTATTGATGGAAGTGTAAGGAAACTATATGACAGGTAGATAACGGATGTGAAAACACCGGACCTCTTGCCCAGTATCGATCCAACATAGCTGTAGTATCCCCCATTTGTCCTCATATACTTTGAAAATGTATAGCCGGTGTAAACCGTCAGGAAACCTATGGCTGTTGATATTGAAATTACTATGAATGAAAAGCGGAATGCAATTCCAACTATTACTGGAAGAAGCCCGAATAAATCCAGCATTGGCCCGGCCGATGAAAGGCCCTGGGATACGGCTCCTAAAAATGAAATGGAATCTCTGCTATTTGCCATTTTAAACCGCTGCGAAGTAGAATAGGATTATATAATAATCTTTCCGTTCCTGCATTTACGTTATTTTTTGTCACGTGAATACATTTATGACATTATGAAAATATTCCGGGCCATTATTTTTAATTCCGGGACGAAGATCAAATGCATTCCGTGAGTAAACCTGTGAACAAAATGATATCAATCCTGCTTAACGGTTTTATTCGAGTCGTTTGAATAGCAACCCCAAAATTTTTTGATTCATTGAGTTTTCATGCGTATTCGAAACCGGCGAAGCTACTAATCAGCGATCTGTTATCGCTTACCTGCAGTGAAATTCAAAAATTGTGGAATACTTTAGATCACAATTTTAATATTATAGCCTATTTCCAGGGTTTTCATAAGAATCCTAGTTTATATTCCCTACACAGAAGTGTGAAGATCCAATTTTTTCTGTATAGTTTCATAATGGGCATTCTGGTTTTTGCTGAGATTTTCCACATTCATGAGGATTTTAACAACATTTATATAGATACTAACATTGTAATTATTGATAAAAATGACTGGTGGATTTACGGGAAAATTCCTGAGAGTTGATCTTACAACCGGAAAAATTACCATTGAAAATACTAACATGAAATGGGCCCGCGATTATATTGGCGGTCAGGGCCTGGCCACGAGATATTACGTAGACGAAGTCGATCCGAAGATAGATCCGTATTCGCCAGATAATCCTATGATAATGGCCCCTGGCCCATTAACCGGAACCAATGCACCAACCGCAGCCAGATATATGATAGTGACTAAGAGTCCGCTGACCGGGACGATAACCAGAAGCAATTCTGGTGGCTATTTCGGGGCAAAACTAAAGCATACGGGATTCGATATGATCATATTCACAGGCAAATCGCCAAAGCCAGTTTATCTTTTCGTGGATGATGGGAAAGCTGAACTGCGTGACGCATCTGATCTCTGGGGAAAAGACGTTTTTGAAACCACTGATATCCTGAATGAGAGGATTGGCGGAAACATCAGCGTTGCATGCATAGGGCCAGCCGGAGAAAATCTTGTGAAAATTGCATCCGTTATAAATGATAAGCACAGGGCCGCCGGCAGGAACGGTGTCGGCGCAGTAATGGGATCGAAGAACCTGAAGGCTGTCGTTGTTACAAAGGGAAGAATGCCGACGATTGCTGAACCTGACAAATACCGTGTTGTACTTCCAAAAATGTTGAAGAAGATCAAGGAAAATCCAGTTACATCACAGGGTCTGACGCAGTTTGGCACGGAGGTCCTCACAAACATCATAAACAGGTCCGGCATATATTCTGAAAAGAATTCAACCGTTTCCGGCGATGATCCCCTTGCGGATGATGTAAGCGGTGAAACGCTTGCTGAAACATATCTACTGCGGAATCAGCCATGTTTTGCATGCCCGATAGGATGCGGCCGTGTTACTACACTTAACGGAAGGGAGAGTGAAGGACCAGAATACGAAAGCACGTGGTCCCTCGGACCAAATACCGGAGTTCACGACTTTTACACCATAATAAGCGCAAACGACAACGCTGACAGGCTCGGCTATGATACGATCAGCGCAGGTCAGACAATGTCGTGTGCAATGGAACTTTATGAAAATGGAAAGATACCGGACAAGGATGTCGGCCCAACTAAGCCCAAATTCGGGAATACAAGCGCTGTACTTGAAATGAGCGAAACGCTTGCTTACAGGAGAGGATTCGGTAATATACTCGCAGAGGGATCCAGGAGGCTTGCTGAAAAGTATGGATCTCCTGAATCCTCTATGAGCGTTAAGGGCCAGGAACTGGCAGCCTACGATCCCAGGGGTGTCTGGGGTATGGCGCTGGAATATGCGACAAGCAACATCGGCGGTTCTCACATGAGGGCGTATACGATATCAAACGAGATACTCGGTGTAGAACCGGTCTCTGAACCAACAAAGCTCGAGGGAAAGGCAGCCCTAGTCAAGTATGTACAGGATTTCACGGAAGTTATGGATTGCTCCGGCCTCTGCCAGTTCCCGTCGTTCGCTCTCAACCTGGACGACTATCTCGATCTTATAAATGCTGTAACTGGATTCGACTATACCAGGGATGAAATAATGAAGGCAGCGGAACGTGTATGGAACCTGGAAAGGCTGTTCAACCTGAAGGCGGGAATAAAGCCTGAGGACGACAGGCTCCCGGAAAGGTATATCAAGGATGGCATACCGAAGGGCCCGAATAAGGGTAAAACTGTACCGCTGGATGCGTTGCTGAAGGATTACTATCGCGAGAGAGGATGGGATGCGAAAGGGTATCCAAAGGAGGAGACACTTAAAAACCTGGATCTTGACTTCTATAAATTATAAATTATTATCCTCCTGCAACGGGAGGGAAAATATCAATAATATCATCCTTTCCTATTTTAGTTTTAAGGCCCCCGATGGAATTGACATTTTTCCCGTTTAAAAGGATGATAACATTGCTGAACAGCGAATCACCGTTGAAAAGGGCATTCCTGAATGAATTTCCATATTTTTCTATCAGAATCGAAAGGAGCGATTCCACATCTTCAACAGGATCGATATCATCACTTTTTGTTTTTGTTATCGGCCTTAGTGTTGCATAATATCTTACTTTTGCCATATTTATAGCTATTACTTTTAAATACTTAAACTTCCTTAAATCCCGGATATTGGTTTATGCCCTCACTGCAGTGAATTCTTAAGATTTTCGCCTATTATGTACGCCAGGTCAATTATATTTATATTCTCTCCTTCAAATTTTTTCCTGTTTCTGTGCTCATTTACAATAATATTCACTTTTTTCATATCAACTTTTCCCGATTCCTTTAACGATGACAGAATCATCAGGTTGTAGCCGTCATTGCCGGATGACACTATTATCTGCCTTGCCCTTTGAAGATTGAAGGAGAAAAGGATATCCTCATCGTCAGCCTTCCTGTTTATTACGTTAAAACCACGATCCCTCAAGGCTTCGATACTGTTACTTTCATCATCGACTATTACCACCGTTGTTCCGTTTTCTTTCATCTGGTCTATATATAGCGAGATTAGGCCTGAATAGCCAAGTACAAGAACGTATCCATCAAGAGTTTCCATCTGATGCTTTGTCATTATATTCACGATACCACCAATCCTTTTTTCTATCATCGGGGAAATTATGGCAGTCACAGCCCCGAAGAAGGTTGCAATTCCTAAAATAGCCAGGGAAATTGTGAAGAGCTTCGCTTCTAAGGTAACAGGCAGGATATCTCCGAAACCAAGCGTGGTTACAGTTTCGCCGGTATAATATATTGCGTTTCCAAGATCCGTTATGTGCGGCCTGAACTGTGATCCCAGGAAGAGCGTCCCGCCGATTCCATAGGATACTGTAAAAACAATGGTTATCAGTGCGGCTGTGATCTCCGGACTCATTATTCTTCCAGAGTGCATAGTGTAGTCTTTCGCATGGCGAATCAGCATGACAATTACGGTAACATTGATCGCTATGCCTATTAGCGTCGGATAAAACAGGGCCAGGCCATTGAAAAACATGATGGCAGTCGTTGCGATTATAGATATGAAGGCGACTCTCCACGTTCTCCTGGCCATATTCTTGAGAGAAAAGCCAACCCTTATTATTACGAAGCCTATTAAAATGGAAAAGAAAGCTATGCCATCCCTTAATCCCAGAACAAGCGGATTCCGGAAAAACGGGTTTATGAACTGTGGAGAACCACTGAGGGCCAGTATGCCAAAGATCATAGTAATCAGGCCGGAAATGGACACGAATGCAGCCATAAGTTTTTCAAAACTGCTCTCCAACGGGACGATCAGGTAAAATGATCTCTTAAAGTTTGTTGATAAGGAAAAGGACGTTGGGAAATCATTATAAACGGATAGGTATTTAGCAATCAAATGGAAATAAGCATGAGATTGGTTTCCGCCTCTTACAGGCAGAGAGATGTTGCTGTCGAATTATTTGGCCGCACAGCGGATGGAAAATCGGTTTCTGCTCTTTACTTTGGATTCAAGCCTTATTTTTACGTAGTTTCTCCGGATCAGGAATATGTGAAGAACCTTGAAAGCGATCCTGAATTTATAAAGGCCGAACAGCAAAAACTCTGGCTGAAGGGCCGGAATGTGGACGTCCTGAAGGTTTATATACATTCACCATGGAAGGTGCCGGATTTCAGGAAAAAATGCCCGTTTGAAGTTCTTGCAGCCGATATACCTTTCCACCACAGGTTCATCTATGACTTCGATCTGGGATCATGCGTTACGATTACAGGTGAAGACATCCGGGAAAAGGAAACGGAATTCACAACTGATTACGTTTTGAGGATAGATAAGATAGAAAATGCTGAACCTTTCAACCCGGATTTGAAAGTACTGAGCTTTGACATAGAGAATGCGATCCAGAAAGAGGGAAAGGACCAATACGGCAGGATTTTTGTAATTGGATATGTAATAAAGCAGGGAAATGAGAGGAAAGAAGGGAGCATCTCAGGTGATGAGCGCGATATATTGCAGGACTTTGCAGATCTCATACGCAAGGAAGATCCGGATATAATGACCGGTTACAACAGCGATGGTTATGACCTGCCGGTAATACTCTCAAGGATGGATAAATACGGGATCAGCCTTGATATAGGACGTGACAGGTCCCAGCCAAGGAGGATACTCGAACAGTTCTGGAGAGTTCACGGAAGGCTGATTAATGATACATGGTGGAGTGTCAAGAAGATAATGCATCCGAAACATGAAAGCCTTGATTACGTCTCAAATGTACTTCTTGGGGAGGGAAAAAACGACATTGACCGCCTGAACATAGAAAACGAATGGCAGAAGAGGAGGGAAGATGTGATCAGGTACTGCATAAAGGATGCAGATCTTACGATCAGGATATTTGAAAAGCTCCATGTGGCTGAGAGATATATGTTCATGTCAACCGTTGCAAAACTCCCCATGGACGATGTTGCGAACGGCGGAACAAGCAATTATGTCGATTCCATTCTTATAAGAGCCGCTGATAGGAGGGGTATAGGCGTTCCGATGAACATGCACGAAACAAAGGAAGGGGAGATAGAGGGCGGATATGTCCATACGATCGGGGCAGGCCTTTATTCCAATGTAATAGTCCTCGATTTCAAAAGCATGTACCCGTCAATGATCATAAAGTACAACGTATGCTTCACAACACTGGATCCGGAAGGTGAAATTGTTTCTCCAACCGGAATAAGGTTCGATTCTCCTGAAAAAAAGGTTGGTCTGATCCCCCAGATACTCAGTGACCTGATGAAAGAACGCGATAACGTAAAGGCAAGGATGAAGAAAGCCGAGAGTGCCGATGAAAAGAATTTTCTCGATGGAATCCAGGGGGCCATCAAGGTTGTCATGAATACCTTTTACGGCGTACTCGCCTCATCATTTTACAGGTTCACCGACCAGAGGATCGGCAGTGCAATAACCGCATTTGCAAGAACGACAATAAAACACATCATAGATGTTATAGAACAGCAGGGCCTGAAAGTCATATATGGCGATACTGACAGCGTTTTTATAGAATCAGAGAAAAATACCACGGAGGACGCCATCAGGACCGGAAAGGAACTCAGCGAAAGACTCTCGAAGACGGAGAATCTCACGCTGGATTTCCAGATGGTTTTAGATCCGCTTTTCTCGCACGGAGCAAAAAAACGCTATGCCGGGCGCTGTGTCTACCCCCCTGAATCCAGGGGCGAGATAATAGTCCGGGGATATGAGGTAAGGCGTACAGATTCATTTGATCTGCAGAGCATCGCACTTTCAAAGGTCATCGATTATGTACTTAACCGGGATATTGAAGGAGCAATAAAATACTCGGAGGATCTTGTGAAGAGGGTTCGTAGCGGCGATAGCTCGGTAAACATAGAGGAACTTGTTATATCGAGGACTGCCAAATCATTCGGGAGTTATAAGGCAAATACAGAATCGCTTGCCAATCTCAGGACAGCAAAAAAACTGATTGATCGCGGTGAGACTTTTGTGCCGGGAATGAAAGTTTCATGGATAGTGACGAATGGAAAGAAGACACCTCAGGAAGTTGAGCCTTACATTTACGGAAAGCCATTTGAATTCAAACCTGACTGGGATTATTATGCAAAGCGGCTGGAAGAAACCCTGAACAGGGTCATAGACGTTTTCAGGAAGGAAATACCTGGGGAGAAAAGCCAGTCAAATCTTGATAGTTTCCATGTTTCTGCAGGAAATATAAAAAAAACCGATTCTGAAAGCAAGAAAAAAGGGACACTTGACAGTTTTTTCTGATCAATGTTAACGTATACCCATGTTTTTAAGTATAACATATGCGGAGGCAACGTCCTCTAGGCCGATGCCCATGGACTTGAACACTGTCCTCTTCCTTCCTGAAAATTCTTTCGGGTTTCCGGCAACATCCTTCAGATCGACCACCTTGCCGCCGGCCTTCAGGTATTCGGATATCTCTGACGATTCAATCATTGACTGTTCCAGGTGCTCGGAAACGACAAGATCCGATGCGCTGAACACGGAAAGATCTGCCTCTCTTCTCTCGGTTACATTTGCTCCTGCGAGATTTATATGATAATTTTCACCGATCATATCCCTGAAGATTATGGGTTCCCTGCTGTTCGTTATACTGGTTATTATATCCGCATTTTTAAGAGCCTTTCTTATGTCATCAAAGGGCTTTATGTCTATCCCGAATTTATTTCCCATCCTGTCAGCAAAATTCTTTGCATTATAAATGTGCTTTGAGTATACCCTGATTTCGGACGGTTTTCTTACGTTTATCATACCCTCAAGCTGCGTTTCTGCCTGGAATCCTGATCCTATGATCGTGAAAACGTCTCCGCGGCCAGAATGCATGATCGATGTTGCAAACGCTGTGACTGCTCCGGTTCTTATCTGGCCGAGGCGGTTTGCTTCAATGACCGCAATTAGATCGGACGTTTCAGTGTCAAAGACAATTACAACAAAGCGGGCCCCTTTCGGTGTAGCGATATAGGCTTTCAAACCAGCTATGCCGTACTCAGGGATTGCTGCCGGCATAGTATTAAGAATCGAATTGCCGCCCCGGGTTCTCTGCCTGATCGATACGGAGGCTTTTCCCGAGTGCAGCGCCTCAAATGCATGCTTCATTGCATCTATGGACGATTTCATGTCATAATTCTGATTGACCTCATCCTCGCTTATGTATATCATGATCCCACCGAACCATAAACCTGTACTGTATAATAACATTACCGGAAAAAATATCGATCCGTAAATGAAATTCAAGATCCGATCATAAAATTGCCTTGAGAATCATGATGGCGTTGATGAAATACTGTATGGCAAATCCTGCAAGCAGAAGGCCGAATATCCTCGAAACTGCCTTCATGACCTTATCCCCTATAAATTTAGAAACTACCGTGGATTTATCGAAGAATATATACACAAGTACGAATATTATGATGATTGAGAGAAGCGTGAAAATTTTGTCGATGATATTACCCTTCATCAGTATTATTACAAGGGAGATTGCACCGGGCCCGGCGAGCATAGGTGTAGCGAATGGCACAATCCCGATGTCATAGTCCTTGGCACCGGATCCCGATGATTTCGGCCGGTTGCCCTCCATTATCATCTCCACAGCCATGAGAAGCAGTATTATCCCGCCGGCCATTTCGAGGGCCTCAATTGATATCCCGAAAAAATAGATTATGAACTGCCCGCCAAGTGCAAAGAGGACGAGTATGATGCTTCCGTATATGACCGCATCCTTTGTGGCCCTGGATTTTTCAGCCTCATTGAAACCGTAGGTCATCGATGTGAAAAGTACAAGGCTTCCGAATGGATCTATAACAATGAAAATAGGCATGAATACCTTCAGAAATTCAACAATTTCATTCATTTCAATGTATATACATGGCACGTATACAAATATTTATGCGATCTTAATGCAGAATCGGTTTTAATAAATGTTATTGAGTTCATAACGATCGATACCTTTTTTAAACAAACTTGTTTGATCATGCAATGAGAAGTATTATCAGCATTGTTGAAGATGCGGATGACTACAGGTCAAAAGTTATAAACCTGCAGGCATCTGAAAATATTGTGAGCCCGAATGTCAGGAGAGCCCTTTCCTCTGATTTTTCATCCAGGTATTCCCACATTGAAAATGGAACCAATGATTACGGCGGTACCGGATATGCGGAGGAACTTGAAAGTGCAGCATCGGAAATGGCGAGGAAAGTTTTTTCATTTGATCATGCCGATGTCCGGCCGCTGAGCGGGCATATAGCCGCTGAAATATCAATACTTTCATCAATGAAGCGCGGGCAGAGTTTCATGAAGATACCGGAATATGCCGGCGGATACCAGGGTTACAGCCAGAAGTACCTTCCGGATATGCTCGGGATACGATCGTACGATATACCTTTTGATGCGGAAAACCAGGCCATCGATTACGATAAATTCGATCAGGTTGTGGACTATTACCACCCATCGCTTATTATTCTCGGGCAGTCACTATTCGTGAGGGAATATGACATGCCAAGGATAAGGGAAATATGTGACAGAAGGAATATAATACTTGGCTATGACGCATCACATGTTATGGGGATCATAGCCGGTGGCGCGTTCCAGAAGGATGTGGCGGAAAATGCAGATATAATGTTCGGGTCGACGCACAAGACATTCTTCGGCCCACAGGGAGGCATGATATTCACGAACGATGATTCGATATGGAAACGCATGCAGGAAAATATAACATGGAAAACAATGGACAACTACAATATTTCGAGGATGGCCGGGGTTGCTGTTGCCCTTGGGGAGATGCTTGCTTACGGAAAGGAATACGCCAGTGCTGTTGTAAAAAACTCAAAGGAACTTGCGGTAAACCTGAGTAAGAGTATCGGTATAAAATATTCAGACTGGTTCACGCAGACGCATCAGATCATTGTTGATGAGGCTTCCATTAAAAAGATGGGCTATGATTATGCAAAATTCAGCATGAATCTTGAAAAAAACGGTATAATTGTTGACCGTGCTGGAAGGATCGGCACGGCAGAAATTACAAGGATGGGCATTACTGATATGAAAGGTATATCCGATCTTATCATTGATTCGCTCAACGGAGAAAATGTCAAGGATAGAGTTAATAAATTTATTAGCTATATGAAAATGAGGTACTATGAAAGTAAGTGAGATAATGACAGGAAACCCTGTTACAATCGATGCCCAGGAAACATTCTCAAAGGCTATGGCTAAAATGTCGGATACCGGCATACATCAGATACCGGTACTGGACGGGAAGAAATATATAGGCATGATATCATATTCAGATCTTCTCAAAAAGAGAAGCATACAGGTGAAATCAAAGATTTCAAATTTCGCTGTCAGTACCCCTGTGCTGGAGGAAGACGACGATGTCCTGAAGGCCGTGAAGCTCATAAAGGACAACAGTTTATCCGCGATTCCTGTTTTTAAGAAGAATGTTCTAACGGGTATAGTTTCCAGGACCGATGTTATCAAAAATATAGAAAATATAGTTGATGTTAAGAACATCCAGGCATTCCAGATAATGAGCTCCGACCCTATATATGTGAGAGAGGATGACGGAATTAGCGATGCATTTGACGATATGAGGATGCTCAATGAATCCGAGATTCCGGTTGTAAATAAGAATGATGAGCTATCGGGAATAGTCAGGATAAACAATATAATCCCCGTCCTGTTCAGGGGGAAAGAAAAGATAAAGTACGGGGAATACGCTGAAAAGGAAAAAGTGGAAATAACCTGTGCATCCGTAATGGACAACCCGGTTAGTGTGGACAGGTATGCTGATGTAAAGAGGATAGCTGATACCATGATAGAGAACAGGATCCACATGGTGCCGGTAGTGGAATCAAGGAAGATCGTTGGTATAGTGGATTATGGGGATATAATAAATATCATAAATACAGAAAACAACGAGGGCATACTTATAGAGGTGAGCGGCCTTGATGAGTATGATGATGATCTGTACAGCACCATATTTGACGCGTCCGATAGATTCCTGCAGAAATTTTCAAAAATGACGGGTATATCCCAGGGTAAACTCCTGATACATGTTATGAAGTACAAGACGCAGGGATCAATTAAGTACAGCGTAAGGACGCGTATATCAGCACCACCCCTGTTTATGGTGCAGAACGGATCAGGATGGAATTTCGCGACCGTGCTGTCTGAAATATTTGACACGTACGAAGATCGCGTGATGAAAAACAAGAACAGATAAGCCTGACCGTAAAAAAGGTCAATATGCTGCTTCCAGCCTTCACGGAACATACCGTGAATGGCTGCAGCTGCAAAATATCAAAATCCATTAAAAATAGCGATGGGGGCATAAAGAGTTGATAAAAAAAGACTGCGGAAGATCGGGATATCAGATGGGATTATTCTGTATCCGTTACATTCCGGCGAACGTTGGCGATTCGTTTTTTTATCCATATCTTCCTGCATTTAAGGCGAATGCCCCTGCGGGATTTTTATCGTCGAAACAAAACTGCATGGAGGTGCAGCAATTTGAATAATGATGCGAGGTCCGGCAAAAGTGATCATGAAGATTTTAGTGACAGGATTCTGAGGTATATCTCGGAAAGATCAGCCTATGGAGAAGTACGGTTCATGAGGACATCGTCAAAAACTGTTATCTACAGGAATGGAGAATTTGACGGGTCCTCTGTTTCTGATGATTATGGCTATGCAGTGCGTGTTGTCAACAATTCCGCAGCAATGGCATTCACAAATTCCGGAGACTGGGAGAAAATAAGGAATTCCATAGATTCGGCCATTGCCAGCTCAAGGAAACCCGGAAAGAATAAGATTTACAGCGGCAGGGCAATAAAGGACAGCTGGAAAGCCACGGGAAGAGACAGCCCGAAGGATAAGGGGATAGATGAGATGACATCCATAGTTAGAGAAAACGATAAAGCCGTTGAAAATGAGGCACAGGTAAGAATCAATTCGCTTTCAGACAAATATGTCAGCGAGCACTATTACAATACGGATGGATCAGAAATACATTCTGAATTTTCAAGAATATATTACGTTTACATGATCGGTGTTTCCGATAGCGGAAACTATGATCAGTCATCAGAGGAATTTGGCTATACCGGCGGATATGAAGAGATAGATAAAGCCGGCATACCGGATAAAATGCTGGATGATGCAAATTCCCTCAGGGAAAGCCTTGAAGCACCCGGCGTGAATCCTGGCGTATTTGATGTTGTTGCAGGCCCAAAAATTTCAGGCATCGTAGCGCATGAATCGGCTGGGCATCCCATGGAATACGATCGTATAATAGGCCGTGAGGGCGCTCTCGCTGGCGAATCTTTCCTTACCGGTAAAGCTTTTCCGTTCAGGATAGGGTCCGATTATGTCAGCGTTATAGATGATCCAACGGTTCCGGGAAGTTTTGGCTATTACAGGTATGATGATGAGGGCATTCCCGCAAGAAAGCGTTACCTTTACAGGAAAGGATATACGGACGAATTCCTTCTCAACAGGGAAAGCGCTGCGATTATCGGATCAGAACCGAACGGTTCTGGCAGGTCTTCGGACTGGGATATGGAGCCGCTTGCAAGGATGAGTACGACATACATAGAACCTGGAAATTACAGCTTCGAGGAACTTTTTGAAGGCATACATCGTGGCGTGTACATAAAATCATTCACGGAGTGGAATATAGATGATATAAGGTTCAACGAAAAGTATGTCGGCAGGGATGCATACCTGATAGAGAACGGGAATATCACAGGCCGTGTCAGGAAACCTGTCATAGAAACGAATACGGTGAAGTTCTATTCATCAATTGACGCGGTCGGAAAGGACCTGAATTTCAGTGCAGGAATATGCGGGAAAGGGGACCCGGAACAGGGCGTTGACGTATGGATGGGCGGCCCGCACATAAGGCTTCGGAATTTACGCCTGAAGTGATTCACATGATCGACACAGATAAGATTAAACGGAAACTGGAGGGCGAAGTTGACGAGTATGCGATAGAGAACGTATCTGCGAATATCGGGCAACTGCGCTTTTCAGGAAAGGAAAAGGATGTTTACAATGAGTGGAATGAGGAAAATGCATCCATATTCGCCTCCATTGGAAAGAGGGAAGCTGAAATTACGGTTGAAAGCGATGAGGATATTGAAGAAGCCATTGAAAAACTGGTTAAGATAATAAAGATGTCCCCTGAAAACGATCTTTACGGAGGCCTGAATCCGGAGAAGCAGGTTTACAGGATTGCCAGGCAGCAAGCGGTGGAAACGGATATAGAAGAGGATGCCCGTAAGCTTATAAGCGGTTCGATGGACAGCGGATCGGATCGCGTATCCGGGCTGATCTACAGGAGGCATGAAACCTACGATATCATCACAAGTTACAATTCGGGAAGCTTCTCAAGGTATGGCACGGAATACCTCATAAGGACATTCAAGGGTTCAAGGACTGGACAGGAATCATACCAGTCAGCTTCTGCGACAGAATACGATCCATACGATATTGGAAAAGAATCCGCGGAATCTCTGAACGAAAATACAAGGATCAGGGAAGGGGATGAAGGAAAATTTGATGTTATATTCTCCCCGTATTCCTTCGGGAACATCATGACGTACGGTTCAGCATTTTTCTCAGCTTATTCAGTGCTTGCCGGCCTCAGCTGTTTCACCGACAAGATCGGGAGCAAAATATCCCGTTACGGTTTCAATCTCTACGACGATCCGACGGACGAAATGGGAATAGGTTACAGGCCAATTGATGATGAGGGCACCGCTACCAGAAAGAAGGCAATAATAAGCGATGGCAGGCTTGAAACATACCTTCACTCGTATTCAACGGCAAAGAAATTCTCAACAAAAACTACAGGTAACGCGGGAATAATTTCACCCGGGGTATTCCAGCTTAGCATGGACCCTGGGAAAACGGATCTCGCCGGCATGATCTCCGGCATGAAGAACGGGCTTATAATAAACAACAGCTGGTACCTGAGATTCCAGGATGAAAGGAATGGCCTGTTCTCAACTGTGCCAAGGGACGGGATTTACCATGTGGTGGATGGGAAAATTGAGGAGGAGTGGAGGGGCATCAGGATCAGCGAATCGTTTCCGGGACTCATCATGAGGATCGATGATGTATCGAAGGAAAGAAAGAGGATAAAGTGGTGGAATGAAATAATGCCGTCGGTGCTTCCCTTTGTGAAAATCGTTGAAGTTAACATAAGCAGGGCTTTCTAATCCTGTAACGGGAAGTTTTTATTTCTTAAAATTATGACCATTCATGGAAATAGATGAATACGATCTTCTTTTTGACATAAACATAAAATCGAAAACATTCGAAGGATCTGAAACAATAGTATACGATGGTGGAGACATAGAACTAAATGCAAAAGACCTGTCAATAAAATGGGTCAAAATTAACGGTAAAGATGCTTCATTTTCCTATGATAAATCAATACTCTCACTTAAGAACTCCGGTGGAAAATCAAAGGTTGAAATTTCATTCACCGGGATTATATCAGATTCACTTTCCGGGATATACTACGCCGGAACCGAGAAGGATGGCATGGTTACAACGCACTTCGAGGCCACGGATGCCAGGCGGCTCTTCCCCTGTATAGATGATCCATCGTACAAGGCTGCATTTTCAATAACACTCGTAATCGATGAGGATTACGATGCCATATCGAACATGCCTGTAAAGAAAACGGAGATAGGAAAAAGAAAGATGGTTGAGTTCGAGAAAACACCCAGGATGTCAACGTACCTTGTTTACATAGGTATCGGTAAATTCAAGTACGAATATGGGAAGTACGGTGACAAGGACATAATACTCACATCGCTTAAAGAAATAAAGTCAAAGTTTCCGATCGAGATAGCGAAGGGATCGATAGGCTTCTATGAGAAGTATTTTGGAATCGAATACGCTCTTCCAAAGATGCACCTGATATCAGTTCCGGAATTCGGTGCAGGTGCAATGGAGAACTGGGGAGCGATAACGTTCAGGGAAATATACCTGAACCTCGATGATAGGTCGAGTTTTTCAATTATGAGACAATCTGCCAATGTAATAGCGCACGAGATAGCGCACCAGTGGTTTGGCGATCTCGTTACGATGAAATGGTGGAACGATCTATGGCTGAACGAGAGTTTTGCGACGTTCATGTCGTACAAGGTAACGAACAGCCTGTATCCAGAATGGAATATATGGGGAGATTTTCTCGTAACGAGAACAGCCGGTGCTCTGCGTTCGGATTCTCTCAAGGGATCTCACCCGATCGAAGTCGATGTTAAGGATCCGGATGAAATATCGCAGATATTCGATGAGATCAGCTACGGCAAGGGTGCTTCGATACTCAGGATGATAGAGAATTACGTTGGCGAGGAGAATTTCAGGATGGGTGTATCTTCATTCCTGAAGGAACATGAATACGGAAATGCCGAAGGGTCCGATTTATGGAATTCACTTGCCAGGTATACCGGAGACCCTGTAAGGGAAGTCATGGAGGACTGGATTACAAAGAAAGGCTATCCTCTCGTATCTGCTGCATATGAAAATGGAAAAATCAGGATTTCACAGCAGGCATTCCTTCTTGATGGCGAAGCCGATGGCGTATGGAAGATACCGCTTACGATCAGGAGATCTGGCGGAAAGGAAACCATGCTTTTCAATAAGAGAACGGATGAAATAGAAGGCGGGGACTTCATAAAGCTTAACAGCGATAATGCGGGTTTTTACCGTGTTCTTTATGATAATTATCTCTTCAGGGTTCTGGTCGAAAATTACGGAAAGCTCAGTTCACTTGACAGATGGGGGATTGTAAATGACCTGTTTGCAATGCTTCTGGCCGGAAAGATAAATCCCGGCACCTATGCAACCAGGCTTTCATTCTTCATACATGACGAGGATGCGTACGTTGTATCTGAAATAGTGAATCAGCTGGATTACATCCATTCAATTACTGATAGGATGGATTCAGTAATAAGGAACTTTATAATGACGCAGATGCCCATCCTGTCAGGGAAGACGGATGAAAGCAGCAGGATCGCACTGGGAAGAGTTGCAAGGCTGCGTGTCCTTGTGGACGAAGGTTATGCTGAAGAGATTTCTGAAAGATTCAATGGCATCGAGAGCGAGGAAGCGGAGATGAGGGGTGCCATTGCTGCAGGATATGCCATTTCGAAGGGTAACCTTGCTGAAATGATCAAAAAATTCAGATCCTTTGAGAAGGACGAGGACAGAGTCAAGATGATTTATGCTATGGGAAAGCTGAGAAACCGGTCTGATCTTGAGGCTGTTGATGGCCTGATTGAAAGGGGAGAGATCAAGAAGCAGGATATCGTTTCGTTCTATCTTTCAGCATCTGAAAGCAGTTACGGAAAAGATTACGTTTATGAGAGACTGGACAGGATAATTTCACTGATACTCAAATATTTTACCGGAAGCAGGACACCGTCGCGTGCCATTGAAAACATGCTGCCGATCATAGGTATAGAAAGGCCGGAAATAGATGAACGTATCCGGATGCTGTCAAATCCAGCACTCAGCAGCGGTATATCAAAGGGGCTTGAAATGCTCAGCGTGAATAGGAGGCTGTATGCCAGGATAAAGGAAGAAACATGAATTACGGACAGCCGGTAATAAAACCGGTGAATTGTGATCCCGTTTCCGGCAAATTTTAAAACACGACAGCGGTCATTAATTGAGGCTAAAAACACTATAAATTTTTTAGCAATTCAGGAAGGCCATTCACCGGAAAAACGAAAGGCATCCCGCAAACTTCAGCACTTTTTTCCGTTTCTTCAGTTCTGCATGGGGCTTCCGTGCCCTGGAAGGATCTTTACTCCCCTTATCGATAGTATTTTTTCCCTTGACCTTTCGGCAAGCGCCAGATCCAGGGTAAATGCTTTATTGATCACAGCTTTTCCAGATTTCACTGAAAATGCATCACCGACGAAGATAACGTTATCTGTGCGGTAAAGGTAAGATGTGCTTCCCGGAGTATGCCCTGGCGTGGGAATGACTTCAATGTACGGGAACTTTAGGGTATCGGCAGGACTTACCTGATCAACGGGTGCCACCTTTGATATGCCTGCCACAATACGCGACATGAAGGAACTGGCAGGGATCATTCTGCTTTTTCCCTTCACAGTATCAATCTCCTCACGCGGAACATAAATTTCCGGCTGGAATTCATTGTATATCAACTGCAGCCCGCCGATGTGATCCGGGTGATAGTGCGTTATCAGCACTGCGGTTGGCTTTATATTGTTTTTGAAGTAATCCACAATCTTTCTTCCGCTCGATTTAGTACCCGCATCGATGAGTATGACCTCGTTCCCTTCATGTATGACATATGAATTGGCCATTGTGCCATCTATCAGGTCCACATGATCGGTTATTTTCATATCAATACATGGAATATCCATTAATATACCTTCTTAAAACCATGGTAACGTGATTCTCCTGTGGTATTTGTGATCCTGGGATTCCGCCTCAAGAATTTTATACAGTTATCTTTTTCAGCCTGTATGCGAAAACCCATATCGGAAGGATCATCGATCGCAGCCTTCATTTACAGCTGTGATCTGAGCCCTCTAATGTTGTACAGATTTTAATGAGATTTATTCAAATATTTAAATTATTATTTATTCTTACAGGACCTGTACCTGAACATCAGAAAGGAATACGTGAGGGATATAAGATCCGTGGAGCTCTATAAATATAACATTATAGATTGAATATATGATCACAACAAGTGTCCAGAATAAAGGGAGCAGATCAATGCCAAGAAGCTGTAAGGAAGATCTCTGAACTGGCATCTAGGATCAGTGAAATAAACTCACTTGTATTCCAGAAGATGAGGAAGGCATTCAGGATTCCGGATTATGGTAACCTGTCCGAGAATATTGAATAAAATGCATTGAGGGATAGTCCCGCTGTGCATGAAACCTGCACCATGGTGTTCAGTGAAATACGTTTATACATGAACGCTAGCATTCCGGATCACATATTCACTGTAGCGAAGCGTGCAGTCGATCATTATGTAAAGAGGGTAGGTATCCTGTTCGTCCAGAATCCTGAAGGAACCATACCGAGGACAAACAATGGAATGGGGAGATTCTTCCTCAGGATAAGGAGAAATGTGAGGAAGAGATACGGCAATATCTACACCGGAAATACAGGGACGTAGTATTCTGATCTGAAGATACTGCGGCTGTATTCGCAAGGCACAGGAAAAAATTCAGGAAACAGGGAATGTCAGGGAAGTGGATGATGGATACATGTGGATTCCGAAATAGAAACGATCCAGAATGATACCATGCCAGATAGTGCATACTATTAGAGACTCTGGGAAAAAACGGCCGGAGCGTGAAGACTGAAATCTGGCATCAGATTTCCGGCATAGGTTAGATATAAAAATTTATAATACAGATAGTAATGTATAATCACGGGTAAGACCGACTGGTTAAATGTACCTTGAGGTGCATGCTAAAAAATACCAGTCGGCACTGGTCTAATTATTTTATTTCCATAGTTCTATTAAGGTTTTGGGGAATTTTATCAGGTTAAAGTAT
>JAVRLU010000012.1:0-32121 GCA_031961165.1 Thermoplasmataceae archaeon | reverse complement strand
ACGTCCTTGAAAAGATGGAATTTAAGCCGAAAATTTCTGAGGATCTCCGGGAGATGGATAACGTGATATTCAGCGTGAATGAAAGGATGAATTTACTCGAAGCAGTTAAGCCTGCGGCTGAGATCTCAGAGGTGTCTAAATGATGCAAAAATATGATGTAAGGATAAGAAAAGCGAATGAGAACGATATAGATAATGTACTTTCGATATTGCTTAGATTGAAGCGGTTCAACTCTGAATTTGACTGTTTCTGCAGAGTATCGGAAAAAGATATGGAAGAGATAAGGAATTACGTGAAGAAGATCATAAATGACAGCCAGGGCCACATCATACTTGTGGCTGAAGACGGTGATAAAACTGTCGGAATACTCATAGCTGATATACTTTACCGCATATACTATAATCCCAAGTACGAGGCGAGGATGCGCGACCTTTATGTCATGCCAGAATACAGGCAGAAGGGGATCGCAAGCGATATGATCAGGGAACTCAAGAATATAGCCTCAGAAAAAGGTGTTGGCTTCATATCCGCAGAATTTCCAGCATCGAATCCAATTGCGCAAATATTCTATAAACAGATCGGTTATCTGCAGCTGGTCTCAATTTACGGAAAGCCGGTCACAGAATGATCTTAAAGGCTAAAATCACCATATTTTTGATAATTTTTATTTGTAACTTAATTTTTTTCTGAAATTAAGCATAAATATCTGCGTTTCCATTGCAGTTTCCATATTTCTGCCGTTTTTCAAATTATGGCCTGAAGGAAGAATTGATAACATGGCCCGGGAAATAAAGGCATATGAAATACGTGAAAAGAGATTCCTCCGGCAATATTTTTATATCGATCCTTCAAATTATAACACTGTGGCCCCCATCCGTTACAATTTGGGCGTTTTATCCGTTGAAATATCCCCGGAGAACCGGAGATACGCCGTGAAAGAGCCAGAAATTGACGATAATTTAAGGAAAGTTCTGAATGAGGCGGGAAACGTCATAAGGTCATCCGCCACTAAAATCGAATCCATGGACGATTTCAATTCAATTCTCTCCGATGTCTTCAGGAGAAACCGTATCGACAGCAGCGCTGAAGCCATAAGGTACACCATGGCCAAGGAATACTCGGAATTTGGAAATGTATACCCCTTGACGCTTGATCCATCAATAACAGAGATAATATGCAACGGATACGGCGATCAAATTATCGTCAGGCACGAAGAATACGGATATTTAAGTACCGGTATAATTCTCAGCAGACCGGATGCGGATTCAATAGTGATAAAGCTGGCACAGAACATGGGTAAAAGCATCTCCCTAGACAGTCCAGTGGTCTCAGGATACCACATTTCCGGATATTTTGTCCAGCTTACATTCGGATCCGATATATCAAGCAAGGGCTCCACGTTTGACTTGAAGCGTGATTTCGCATCAGGCAGGATCGTAATGTTATCAAGGCCAATACCAGAAAAAATAGGGATATACTTTTCACGCCTTGTGTCAACGAGACGATCGGCCATTGTTATCGGTGGAGGATGCCCAAACAAGCAACGCATATTGAAAGTTATCCTGGACTTCATTCCATCTACAATGAAGGTCGTCTTAATATCAGAATCGCAGGAATACTACGGTTCGGGCGGAAACCGTCTTGTCATGTCGCCACAGGAGGAAACGATATTCAACAGGATGATAAGCAGGGAAATGCTTGTGGAAACTGCCATGCGGCAGCGCCCGGATTACATCTTCATAGACAGGCTGAGCGAAGGCAGTATCGATTCCCTTATACAGTCCATTATGACAGGCCATGCCACATATTCCACCATGAACGCCGATGATCTTCGGACATACGTTTCAAAGCTCTCGGAGGGGAGAAATGGAATTACAAGGAACATGATTGGTGCTGTCGATGCAGTTATAAAATTTTCATGTGAATCGGACATGGTTACGGAGATTTACGAGTATGAAAGTTATGAAAATGATCAGGTGAACTACAACAGAGTATTCCATTACGACCAATATTCTGGCAAGTACATTTATAGCGGATACAGCAGGATAATGCCTCCCGGAACTGAAGGGGTAATGCAGGAATATGGACGATCCTTATTGATTCCCGGGCAATATAAAGGGGGTGACGGCAATAGAAGATAGCAGTCACCTGATACTGGCCATAGCAAAATATCCGGAGCGGATATTAAGATCAATAATACCGGCATCTGAAGAGAAGAAATATGACGATTACCTCATAAAGTCAAGGATAAATGTCAGCAGCATCTCTTACATATCATTTGCCGTAACCGTTTCCCTGCTGTTCTTCGCAGTCTTCGCCTTAGCTTCCGCAGTTTCATATATGGTTGAAAGAAGGTATTTCCTCATAATTTCGGCATTTGCATTCCTTGCGTTCTCCGTTGCGCTTTACGTATCATTCAGTTATCCGGAGATACGTATAGGCGAGATAAACAGGGATATAGAAAAGAATTTCTCAGCATTTGTTACATCCATGTACGCACTTTCTGCATCCGGAATGCCTGTAAACGCAATACTTGAAGAAATATCAAAAAATGATGCCTTTGGAGAAATAGCCGAGGAGCTTCGAAGGGTTACGGTCAGGACGGATATCTTTGGATTCGATCTCATAAGGGCGCTTGAAGCATCGGAGAAAGAGACGCCATCAAAGCTGATGGCTTCCATCTTCACCGGAATAAGAATATCAATCTTATCGAACGTGGATATAGCCTCATTCCTCAAGGAGAAGGCAGATTATTACCAGAAAGTATCCGATTCCAGGATGAAAATATCCCTCGACACGATCGGAATAGCAACAGAAAGCTTTGTCGCTGTCGTCATAGCCTTCCCAATCCTGCTCTACATAACGGTCTCAATCGTATCCCTGAAGAACCGGAATGCGGAATTCTTTATAATTTCAATGGCTATGACGGTGATATTTTTCATGGTCTTCTACTTCGTTTTCAGGAAGATGGCTGGTGGTGTCCAGTGAAGCCTTACTATTCGATCGCCATTGCAATAATCGCAGCAATAGTCTATTTCGTATTAAGGAATCCGGTTTCAGCCCTTGCAATCGCCGCATCCGTGCCGATGGTTTACATCGGTGGCCTTTACAGGGAAAATGCGATAATAAACGAGCAGAAGGATAGGAAAGTTTCGGATCTTTTGCGGAACCTCTCGAGCTTCACTTCATACGGACTATCCCTTGCCAGCGCTTTCGGATACGTTGCATCCGAAGATTATGGAAGGCTTACCACGGAGGTTAAGAATGCCGAAAAGCTTTACAGGAACGGGAATACGACGGATCAGGTGGCGGATTACCTTCTCGGATCATCATCGAAGGAAATGAAAAAATCTGCAACTATAATAAAGAATACCGAGAAAACAGGAAACATAAGCGATCCTCTGAATTACATGTCATTCTACGAGAATAACACGGGATCTAACATCGAGAACAGAGTTTCAACAACGTCCGGCTACATAAATATGATGATGATATCGTATATGATATTCCTCTTCGTTATAATTATAGTCAACTATTACTTTATTTCCGGATCGATCGATTCCGGCTTCATATATTATGTATCGTATATACTGATATTACAGGGCATCCTGACGGGCATAGTTTCAGGGATCATACGGTTCTCATCCATACTTCCCGGCCTCTACTATTCCGGGATTTTGCTTTTTGCTTCGGTTTTCCTGCTCACGCTGACGGGTGCATTATGATCGACAAGGAAAGTACTTACAGGGTATCCGAAAAATTCGATGATGAGACCGTCCGGAGATCCGAGGAATTCATGCGATTATCCTATAAATACGATTTCGACGAATACTGCAGGGCCATGGGGATCACCGGAGAAATGATAAATCGCATCAGGATATACATCGATTATAAACTGAATGGCTTCGGGAAGATCACGCCGATTCTTGATGATTACCGTATAGAAGATATAACGGTGATATCGGACAGCTACGTTTACGTCTATAACAGGGAATACGGTTATATGAAAACAGATCTCTACCTTTCCGGAAACGAAGTCAGGGAACTTGTTAAGTACGCCGTTCAGCGTGCCGGGAAGACGATATCGGAATTCAACCCGGTAGTTGATTTCACGTTCCGTAATTTCAGGGTGCAGGCCATATACGAAAATGTGGGCAAACCGTCCCTTTCAATACGCAGACTCAATCCAGTCCCGCTTTCTCCTGTCGATTTGATCAGGAACGGTACGGTGGACAGCGAAATCATGGCGTATATCTGGGAAATTATAGAATACGGATCGAATATAATCGTAACAGGTACTACTGCAGCCGGGAAGACAACGTTCCTGAATGCGATCATGTCGTTCATACCGGAATCTTTCCGTATCGTTACGGTAGAAGATACAGAAGAACTCAGCATCTTTAATAGCAACGCACTGACACTGAAGACAAGGTCATCTGCATTTGCCGGCGGCCGCAAGATAACTTTCGGGTACCTCTCAGGCTATGCGATTCGCATGAATCCGGGCTATATAATATACGGGGAGCTGAGGGGAACGGAGATCAGGAATTACCTGGATGCCGTGACAGGCGGGATACCGTCAATGTCGACAGTGCATTCCTCAGGGGCCGCTGATCTCATAAAGAGGATGCAATCGCCACCTGTTCAGGCTTCTCCGGCCGATATACTCTCAATGGATGCCATAATTGAGATGAAATTCGATGAAAAGCGTTACGTAAAACGGGTATCTGAGGTTTTCAATGAGGATGGCATATCAGTGAACAATATATACGATATGGGAAAATACGGATACGAAAATTCAGGTTACAGCTACCTCATAAAGCGCCTGGCAAGAAAGGCCGGAAAGAGTGAAAATGCCATGATGGATGAAATAGCTGGCAAGAAGAGATTCCTTGATGGCATAGATGAAAACATTGATTACGCCGGCTTTTACAATTCCGTGTGCGAATTCCGGAAATCACTGGGATTCTAATTTTTCGTCCGGTTTTAAAAGGATATTCATGATAATCGGCGTGTACACGGTCTGGAGTATGATAGAAAACAGGACAACGAACAGAACGCTTATGCTGATCAGGGGACCCCATGTCTCCAGAACGGGTATATGGTATTCCGTTCCTATTACATATGGAATTGTTGAGAGCACTATCGGGACAACTCCCCTTGGGCCTACAAGCGAAAGGAAGCCAACGAAACCGTAATATCCCCTGCCCTTTGTCCTCTTTGCATCGGCTGCGATTATGCTCGGAAAAACGGCCACAGGGCGTGAAATGAATATTACGAACAGTGTAATCATCAAACCGAACAGGGCATAGCTGTAAATGTCGGATATTGAGAACGAAGTCCCGATCAGGAGGAATATTAGGGCTTCAGCAAGGTATGCAAGATTATCATTGAAATTCTTTTCCCTCCCCCAGAATATGCTCTTATCCGAATAATTGCCTATTATCGCCCCTGTTGCAATTATTGCCGGGAAGGGTGTAATCGAGAAGGATTCGAATATTGTGAATTCGAATATGACTATGCCAAGAAGCATTGCGGTAAGGTAATTCTCAAAATTGAGCTTCTTGTTCAGGGCTATCATCGCAAAGCCCATAGCTATGCCAACAATGCCAGGAACGGTTACCTGTATTATGAAGAAGGCAAGTATGCCAGGTGCGAACCCGATCGCATGGGCTATGGATGAAAAGAATGAAACATAAGATGATGCCGGAGCCGCTATTGCCAGCCCTATGGAAACGAGTATTATACCGATCGGGTCATTGAAAAGGCTCTCACCTACCAGGACTTCTGATATGTCCTCCTTCACCTTCATCCTCTTGAACATCGGTATAAGCGTTACTGGATCAGTAGGCGATATTATCGCGCCGAAAAGGTAGCCGATTATGAACGGGGCCCCGGTTATGAGGCTGAAGAACAGGCCGGACACTATGGCGGTTATGATCACGCCAGCCGTATCAAGCGATACTATCCTGAAGAATTCCCTCCTCAGAACTTTCAGGTTCATATTGTGGCTCTCGGAGTAAAGTATTATCACCAGGCCCAGCATTCCTATCCCGACGCCACCAAAGGACGAGAAGAAGTATACGGAGAATGCAGGCTTTATGAACCCGAGAACCGGGCCAACAATGAATCCGAGGGCGACAAATATCGGTATCTCAACCACTGAGATCTTCCTGGCTATGGGTATCGCTATCGCTGCAAGTATAAGCAGAAGGCTTATGAAGAAATACCCGTAGATAGAAAGAAAATCCGCCATTTCATTCTCCGCTTAACCCGTAAGGCATCGATCTTTTGTGATCCGAATTTTTATGGAGATCAATTATCTTCCTGTAAAGCTCATCGTCGGATACAAAACCCTCATCATATATTTTTCTCAGCATCGCATCTGCTTCCGCGTATGTCATCCCCAGCTCGTCTTCATCCGTCTGCGATGGCCAGAGTCCCGCAGAAGGTTTTTTGGAAATTATGCTTTCCGGTATTCCAGCTACTTTTGCCATTCCGTAAACATCGGTTTTGTAAAGATGCAATATCGGTTCAATATCGCATCCGCCGTCACCGTACTTCGTGTAATACCCGAGGAGGTATTCGCTTCTGTTTGTTGTTCCGACAACAAGCGCATTGTTTACGTTCGCCTCGTAATAGAGGATCGTCATCCTTGTGCGGGACTTTATATTCCCGAGCGCCTTCTTATCCTGAACACCGAGTACACTGGAAAATGTGCTTACAATTGCCTCTATATTTACGGTCATTACCGGAACACCCGTGGCAACGGAAAGTGATTTGACATCGGTAAAATCAGCTTCCGGAGTACCGCTGTCAGGCATGAAGTATGCATAAATCCTCTCCTTTTGAATATACCTGGATAGAATGGAGAGAACCAGCGCACTATCTACCCCGCCGCTGACACCGATCACGGCATTTTTCCCGGCAAGAACTTTTTTTATGAACAGGCCTATCCTTTCGATTTCAGAATCGTAATTCATCATATCGTTTGACGTATTACAAATCTGTAATAAAACTTCTTTATCTTCATGCAGGATTTCGTTTCATTGTGCGACTGAAAACCCTATGAAATACGATAGCGCAAAAATGTTTACGTTCTTTTCGTACAGAATATAAATAATAACGGGATTCAGGCTGTTTGCGGCCTGAAGTTTCCCATCTGGAACTCTGCTGTCCTGACGACGTTTTCAAGTATGTTCGTTGCCGTAACCGGGCCAACCCCTCCCGGTACAGGTGTTAACGCCTCAACGTAGCCGTTTACATCATCCGTTTTAACGTCGCCCGTTACGGTATCGTTAACATAGTTGATCCCGACATCTATGATTACAGAATCAGGGTTTACAAAACTCCTGTCAAGGAAACCGGGTTTGCCGACGGCTACAACTATGACTTTAGAATTTCTGGTGTACCTGCGGACATCTGCTGTGAATATATGGCATACAGTTACTGTGTAATTACGGTTCAGCAGCATCATGGAAAGCGGCCTTCCAACGACGGGAGAGTGGTTTATTATCGTAACTGAAGATACATTCTTGTAGTTATATCCGTAATGGTCAAGGATATCTACCACGGCCTTTGGAGTTGCGGGGACCATGAATTCCCTGTTTATGTTCAGCGATCCCTGGTTAACGGGTGAAAGGGCATCCACATCCTTGTAATATGTAATGTTTTTGGCTATATCATAGTAGTCAAATCCGGTCGGAAGCGGATTCTCTAACATTATAGCATTGACATTCCTGTCTTCGGAAAATTCACGCAGTATTTGGATCAGTTCTTTCTCCGTTATAGAATCATATTTGAACAGCTTTGCTTCGATACCAACTGAACGGGATCTCTTCATCTTGGCCCTGACGTATATGTTCGATGATTCGTCATTTCCGATCTGAATCAAATTGAATACGGGCCTTGCCGGAAGTTTTTCAACCCTTGCCCTGAGATCATCCATCTTCTTCTTAGCAATTTCATTTCCGTCAAGTATCTTCGTTACCATTTTATCACTGTCTTTATTTCATCTGACTTCTTCTGGAAGAATATGCCTGTTTCATCAGGCCTTGCCTCATAGGTTATCATCTTCTGCATAACGTCGCCATGCCTGTGGTACCAGTTGCTTAGATAACCGAGCGCCTTTATATAATGAACCTTTGCGGCGTCCACCGAACCTGCAATCGTGATGTTCCTCTCCACTATGTAATCTATATCCTCACCGTTCACTGGTGTGGCTGGCGCTTTCCCGTTTGTGCCGAATAATATCAGTATACCGTTGTTTTTCATGTGCCTCAGGAATTTCATTACAGTAGCAGGATCTCCGCTTGTATCAACTATCATATCCATATCACCGGGCATCTCCTTGGTGTAATTGAGGAAATTCACGCCGAATTCAGCGAGCATCTTCAGCTTGTTTTCCGTCTCCTCATGACGGTTTATAACCGTTACGTCAAAGCCGTATTCCTTTCCAACGAATGCAAAGAGGAACGCCTCGCTTCCGGATCCTATGACCACGAGTTTCTTTCCGATAAGCGTGGAATCGTCATTATGGAATATCGATCTTTTTGATACGGCATCAAAAACCTCGAATGCCTTCACAACATTTTTCAAGGGTTCTGTCAGTACGGCAATTTTCCCTATAGTCTTGTCCTCAACTTTAACTACGTTCTCGATTTTATCGTAAATTACGTCACGCATGAAACCGTCAAGACCCGTTATCCCGGCCTCGTGCTTATCAGGATCCCCGATGGAGCAGTTATCCTGCCTTCCAATACGGCAATTTACGCATTTCCCGGGTCTTCTGACAAGCGGAACCACAAGATCGCCCTTCTTTATGTAATCGTTTTCCTTCACTTCGAGGACCTCGCATAGCGCTTCATGGCCGAGAACAAGATACTTTTTATTATCCGGATTGTATGAAAATTGAAGCGCGCCCGATACGATACCTCTGTCGGTACCGCATATTCCCGTGTATAGTGGTTTCATCTTTACCTCATAATCCTCAGGGATGTCCTGATCTATCTTCGTATACTTTACGCCGCCCTGTGGTGCATTGGTTATTATTGCATTTACGGTTTCCATAGCCAGTTATCCCTAACTTTTATTAATGGATTTTTACACGCAGATCCTTGGCAAATTTAATATGATATATTATAATCTTGTCTGTATGAAAACAAAAATAGTTGCAACCGTCGGACCTGCAAGCGAATCCCCTGAAATGCTTGCGAAGATGAATGGTTATGGCCTGACACTGGTGCGCATAAATTCGGCGCATGCGGAAACAGATTATGTTTCAAGGATCACGAAGGCAGTTCGATCAATAAACCCTGACGTAGGCGTGATGATAGACCTCAAGGGCCCGGAACTCCGTACAGGAACATTTGCTGGTGGACGCTTTGAAGTGCAGAGTGGCCGAGAATACAGGATCGGAAGGGATATAACGATAAACAATGATCGCGCTTTCGACAACGTCGAAGAAGGCGATTCGGTGCTGATGAGCGACGGAGAGGTCGAATTCACTTTAATCGATAAGAAGAACATGATCATAAGGGCCAGCAATAATGGCGTTTTAAGGGACAGGAGCAGGGTTAATATTCCTGGCAGGTTCGTTGAAATTGGATCATTAACCGACAGGGACAAGGCCTTCATTTTAAAGGGTATAGAGGAGAAGGTTGATTTCTTTGCCCTCTCATTCGTACAGAACGATTCAAACGTTAAGGCACTGAGGGATGTCATAATCGACAATGGTGGAGACCAGTACATCATTTCCAAGATAGAGACAAAGAGCGGTCTTGACAACATAGATTCGATATCAAGGGCATCGGACGGGATCATGGTTGCAAGGGGCGATCTTGGCGTGGAAATACCTCTTAAGGAGGTCGTCATGGCCCAGAAGGAGATAATCAGGGTTGCCCATCAGTACGGCATATTCACTATCGTTGCGACGCAGGTGCTCGAATCCATGGTGAACAACAGCGTGCCGACACGGGCAGAAATATCGGACATAACAAATGCAATAATTGACGGCGCTGATGCGATCATGCTTTCAGAGGAGAGCGCAATCGGGAAATATCCGGACCTTGCAGTGAAGACGCTGAGCGATGTTTCAAACTATGTGGAGAACCTCGTTAATTTCAGATCCTCTGATTCCTTCTTAGGTAATAGGATAGCATTCTCTGTTGCCATGGCCGCCAAGGTGCTGGCCGATGATATAAATGCCGACGGGATTGTGGCGCTAACGCACACAGGATCCACGGTCAGGATGCTCTCATCGCTAAGGCCAAGGAGCAGGATCTATGCGGCTACGGTATCAAAAGGCCTTTCAAGGAAACTGAACATATTCTTTGGCGTAACTCCACTGAACATAAGGTCGGATGCCGAGAGTTTAAAATTCGAACAGATATCCGATTACCTGAAGGATTCGGGATTCTTCAGAAAGGGCGACAAGATAGTGCTTACAAGCGGGGACCCTTATTTCGTTTTCGGTGGCACAAACGATGTGCGCGTGATCGTTATAGGCGATTTTCTAGCCAGGGGATACCCGACGGGGAAGAGCATTGAGGGCATCGCGACTTACAAGGGAAATGGGGACATACTCATAAGCGACAGCAC
Source organism: Thermoplasmataceae archaeon (assembly GCA_031961165.1). GTDB lineage: Archaea > Thermoplasmatota > Thermoplasmata > Thermoplasmatales > Thermoplasmataceae > JAVRLS01. The sequence goes on along the minus strand of JAVRLU010000012.1, from coordinate 21,522 downwards.
CGAGATAAATGATACAAAGTATTCCGGCTACATATTTACATGCAGCGTAAAACCTGAAACAATGAGGAAACTTGAGGGAAAAACCGTTATTGTCAGGACAAGGATAGCAAAAAAAATTGATGAGGGGGAAAAAATATTTATTGACGGAAATACGGGTATAATAGTCAGGTCTAATTGAACAGATCATCCCTGACAGTATCTATGTGCAGCGGCTTTCCGGAGTAGTCTACGTAAACGTTCTTTATCTTCAGGTACTCCAGTATTCCGTACCTGCTCCCCTCTCCTGCCTGCCCTGTCATCCTGAAGCCGGTATGGTATCCCTGCGATGCTTCCGGCCCCGGCATATTAACGTAAAGCTCTCCAAACCTGATCCTCTCGGACGCCTCAAATATAAGGTTGGGGTCCTTCGTGAAAAGGTATGATGCAAGGCCGAACTGCGAATCATTTGCAAGTGAATACATTTCCTCTATGTCCGATACCTTCTTCGCACCTATTACCGGTCCAAAAATCTCATTCTGGAAGAGTTCTGATTTCTGGTCAACGTTCTCCAGGATCGTCGGCATGAAAAAGAAGCCGTTCGCATAAGGTTCTGAAAGATCAGGTTTCTTTCCTCCAAGTACGACCTTTGCTCCGGTATCAACTGCGTTCTTGACGAAAGTTTCCGTTGTTTTTACTGCTCCCTGGTTTATCATCGGGCCCATATCCGACTTCTTTGGATCCCCCATAACCATTTTCTTGCTGAGTTCCACGAATTTTGACATGAATTTGTCATAGATTTCCTCGTGGACGTATAATCGCTCAGCAGCTATGCACGACTGCCCGGCATTCCAGTATTTTGCCCATAATAGAGTCTTGAGAGCATCATTGATATCGGCATCCTTCCACACCATGAACGGTGCCTTGCCTCCAAGTTCGAGTATCAGCTTTGCCATATTGTTCGATGCGTTCTGCATGATCCTCTGCCCTGTGGACGTTGACCCTGTTAATGTTACGAGTGATACTTTCTTGTGCTTCACTATATAATCGCCTATTACGGATCCTTCACCGGTTACGAAGTTCAGAACACCTTTCGGTATCCCTGCCTCAACAAACTTCCTTACTATCCATTCTGCGCTTCCCGGTGTATCACTACTCGGTTTTACAACAACCGTATTGCCCGTTAGGAGGGCAGGTGCTATCTTTCTTGCAACCATCCCAGCAGGGAAATTCCACGGAGTCAGCTCGACAACAACACCATAGGGAACCTTGTACTGGAATATCTTCCTGTGGCTGGTTGTGCCTTCGACAACTTCGCCGTTCAGTTTTCTTGCCCATTCGGCATAGTACTGCAGCTGGTCAATTACGCCATCAACCTCGTCCTTTGCCTCTTTTACCGGCTTTCCATTTTCATTTATGATTATGTTTTCAAGCTCGCTTCTCTTCTCATTTATCAGGCTTATTGCCCTGTAAATGTATTTTGATCTCTCGACAGATCCGAGATCCACCCATTTCTGGAATGCTTCGTCAGCTGCATCTATTGCGCTGTCAACATCGTCCCTTGTTGCGGACGGAAAACTCTCGATAACCTTTCCTGTTAGTGGAGAATATTTCTGAATCTCCTTTCCTGAGGAGGAATCCCTCCATTCCCCGTTTATTAACATCTTCATTTATATCGTTCTAGAATTGCATTATTATAAATTAAGTTTACCATATTTTTATTTATATATAATTAATGTTTATATAATTCTTGAAAGGCTTAAAATACCCATTAAGGCTGGAAATAACCATATAGAATGATCTCCGATCGATTCTCCGGCAGACTCCGGGAAGCCATTAACCTGTGATCCATGGCCATTGAAATCATAACAGGCTGCAGTAAGAAGTAATCGTTACCATAATCTACGGATGTAACGGAAATACTGTCCCCAAGTATTTTCCTCCTTGAGACGATGAAGGCATCATTTCCATTCAATCTCAAAGATGTTTCCTTCACCTGCGGCAGGAATACCGACATTATCCCCGAGGCCAGATAACCTGTGCTGTCGCCAGATACAGCTATCTTGCCGGCATCGATATGCCCGCAGCGATTTATGATCTCGTATCCTGCATATGTGAAATACATTGAATTTGATACCGGAAGATCAGGCGTTACGTAATTGTAACGCTTTTCATAAGAATCTTTAATGGATCCGGCCTCGGTCGTGCGATCCGGCCCATAGACAACAAGATCCTTTCCCATTGCGTCGGCCGCCGTTTTTACCGCATCCACCCATCCGCCGGACCGGTGGAACGTTGCGATTTTTTCATTTGAAAAAAAGACTTGCGGCAGTGCAGAAATAAGCCATGCACTGGATTCGCCGGCATACTCTATTTCAATGGAATCGAAGGATCTGCCGCAACGTATATCGAAATCCACCAAATCGTCATAGTATTTCATAATCCTATCGGGTATCCTGTATTCTGGCGAGTAGAGGAACTCATACTCAAGCACCCTTGCCGGTATTATACGGTTTATGATACCGATAGCGGTATCCTCTTCAGCCATGTGCGATGAATATACCGACATATGGTCAAGTTCTGGCTTAATCCACTGGATCATGCCCCGTGAATCGTATCCGATCATCCATTGCTTATTTATACATAATACTTAAGCATTATTGTATTTTATTTATGTTATATTTTCTTATTATGCAAATCGACAAGAAGAACGTTTTCAATGAAAGCATAAAGATCGGCAACGGAGAAGAGCCTGGGATGGGTCCTGTCGTCACTGTTCCCGAATCCAGGAATGCTGGGATAATCCATGAGCTGCAGCCCCATCGTTTTCTCATCGGTAACTATCGTAAGCGAAAGGAGGGGTTTACATGGGAGATAATCCACATGCCAGTGCCTTTTCGAAAAGTTCCTGTTCATGTGCCTTCCAATCCTTTTCTGGCACGATGATCCGCATGACCCGAGGTAACTGTATATACCATTCCCGATCCGGAATTCCTTTTTTCCTATACGTACCGTAGAATCAGGGCACATAAAAAATACCATGTAGGACTTCACTGCTGAAACCATTCTATTTCCTGGCAACGTGCATTATAACCGAGGAGAAAAAGAGATCGTATACATCCACTTTGCTGAATCCAGCTTTTACAAGTTTTGACCTGACGGTCTCCGGAGAATAAAAATTTCTGACCGAGTTCGCCAGGTACGTATAATTCCTTGAATCCGTTGCCTTATTTCCTACAAAAGGGACGATATGGTAGAAGTAAAGCGAGAAGAACTGGGAAAATACCGGCATTGTCGGATTGTATATGTCTATATTCGCAAATATGCCCCCCGGCCTCAGGACCCTGTGCATCTCCGAGAAATAGGCATCTATATCCGCCAGGTTCCTCGTTAAAAACGCAGATACGCCCCTGTCAAAGTTTTCATCCTTGAATGGGAGAGTTTCTGCCGGAGAAACAACAAGTCTGCACCTGGAAAGAAGAGATTTTCTGAACATGCTGTCGGTGATATCCAGAGCCGTAACATGCACAGCCGGATACCTATCAAGTATGATTTCCGTCAGTTTCCCGCTCCCCGCTCCGCAGTCTATTATATCCATTTCTCCGGATATTTCAAGCTTGCTGACGGAGACCCTCCTCCAGTGCTGGTCCATGCCCATGCTGACGATCGAATCGAGAATATCGTATTTGCCAGATATCTTGTCGAATATCCCCTTAACTTTTTCATGTTTTTCCATCATATGTACATCTTTGCATACTGCGCGTAGGGCAGATCGCCTATGTAAAGCACATTATCCTCATTTATAAAACCATTCTGTATTGCGATATTAACTGTATACTTCCCCACAAGGTTTGCAATTGTGCATGTTGCAAGGGAAGATATGAAAGTTTCATCACGTACTGAAACCTCGCCATAAAATGAGGGATAGATTTCAATATGTAATTTCCCCTTCCTGAACTTTTTTCCTAGAATATCCACATCTGCAGCTGCAAGCATTATCTCGCCGCGAACTTCAGTCATCTTCATTGCTATCTTCAAGTTATCACATCAAGTTTCCCGTAGGATTTTTCGAAAATTTGACCTGCGTTCTTAAGTTTTACTATTGCCTCCTCAGTACGTTTTGCAGATACTCCCTTTGATGCGGCCATGCTTATAACGTCCGCAACTTCTACAGCGCCCTTCTCCGATTTTATCTGTTTTATTATATCAAGGACGGATTCAAGCTCGTTCCTCTGTTTTGCACTGTTTCCGGTATATATTATATCTATGTCGGTCTTTCCATTCTCAGATGATACATCGCTGAGATAGAAATCAACGATCTTTTTTGCCAGAATCGCATCATCTGCGGTGACAATTGTGGAGAGCCTGGCCCTTGCAGCTGCCTCAGCTAGTCTTATCGTTGATTCAAGCTGTCTTACCGTTATTGGTATGGCATCATTCTCGCTGTTCCTTGTCTTTACATACTGTTCCTGGAGTATGGAAATGGCCTCATCCGATAGCCTCGGAAATATGCTGTTCCTTGCGTATGCCACGTACTTTCTCATAAGGTCCTTGTCAATTTCCGGTTCATAATTGGCTTCGTCAGGTATTGTTAGGTCGATTTCATTTTTCTCCATGCTTCTGTATATTTCACCGATCCTGTGCGCTTTCAAAACGTGTTCCGCAAGTGTATTGTCGTTATCACGGTTGGGCTGGTCTATCATCTTGAAGATAACATCAAAACGTGACAGCAGAGGAAGCGGAAAATTGATCTGCTCGGCCAGATTCCTGTTAAGATCGTAACGCCCGAACTTCGGGTTTGCCGCTGCAAGCACAGAAGCCCTGGCCCGGAGCGTGGCCATTATGCCTGCCTTTGATATCGTAACGGTCTGCTGTTCCATCGCCTCATGCATTGCCGCAGTGTCGTGTTCATCCATTTTGTCCAGTTCATCAACGGCCACAAATCCGTTGTCTGCAAGAACGAGGGCACCGGCTTCCAGTGTCCATCTGCCCTCCCCGAATTCGTCCCTGACAGCAGCAGCGGTAAGGCCGGCGGCGCTTGATCCCCGCCCGAATGTGAACAGTCCTCTGGGAGACACCTCAGCCATGTATTTAAGCAGCTGGGATTTCGCGGTTCCCGGATCACCGACCATGAGTATATGTATGTCCCCCCTCATGGTCGTTCCGTCTTTCATGGTTTTCCTGACACCGCCAAACATCTGCAGTACAAGGGCCTTTTTGATCATGTCAAGACCGTGTATTGTCGGAGCGACGGATCTGGCCAGGATGTCTATGATTCCGGGCCTCTTTGAAATTTCAATTATCTTCTTCTTATCCTCCTCTGTTATCTTTACGCTTTCAACTTCCTTGATATCCTTCCTTACGTTTACCGCCTCGAGATAGGTGTAAAAATCTGTCAACGGTACATTTCCCTGTTTTTTAATTTCGGCCTTCAGTATTCCATCTATTATCACGCGGTTTCCAGGAAACAATTGCCCTGTAAGGTCATCTTCGATTATTATTATCATCCTCTGGGGCTGTGCACCGCCTTCAAGTGTTTCAGGATCTTCCTGTATCTCAACTTTCTGGACGTCCACGAATTCTGAGAGGCTGGGCCTGAGCTTGAATTTTGTCTTTGTTCGATCCAGATTGCAGCTTTCGCACCTCTGGGGCTCATCAAGCCTCGATTCAGTCTGATCGACATAGTTTATGGCACCGCATGATAAGCATTCAAAGGCTGCATTTCTGAGCTTTGGATAAACCTCAGTATTTTTTCTGACGATCCCTGAGACGCTAATGAGAGTTCCGATGTTGCTGCTTCTTATGTTCCTTATGCTGTACGATATATTTTTTTCTTCCAGGTCCTTTATCCTCAGCTTGAAAATTTTGAATCTGGGTGAAATCCTGTCGTGAAGATAGTCTTCCATAATGACCTCTTCACCGCTCTTCAGATACATCTCTGGAGAGACCAGAAGGGATCCTGCGAACAGGTTGTCGAAATTCTCAATATCATGGAAAGAAACGTATAAAGTCCTTCTCTCCGGGTATTCCTGGTGGACTTTGTTTATCTCTGAAAAGTAACCAAAGGTGACGAAGAATTCCCGCCACATATCCTTTATCTTCTCCAGAGAATACTCCTGATTTATCATCGCTTACGTATGCAATAATCAATACTTATTATTTTTTATCAGTCTGAACATACGCATAAATCTACGGGGTTCACTGTTAACTTTCAGGCTATAAAGGATCATTTATCTATCCGGGCCCCCGGATTTTTATATATTTCAACGATATTTATTAAAATAATTATATTACTATTTTTTTGTGGGTCCTAAAATGGGATGACGGGCTAAATGCTTAAAATGACCAGAAAACCCGATGATATCATATCGAAAAGGAATGCCTGATAAGTACAAATCCTGCAAAACTTTTGAAACACGACATTATAAAAACGGCTTCCGATCGTGATAAATGTTCAATAATAGGGGAAACTGATCATGATCATATCACTCCCGATCATTGATCCTGTTCTGTCAATTTGTAATTTTATCGAATCCTTAATCGAATTTGCCCCTATCTTGTATTTCCAGTTTGATTTTGATTAACATCGAATTTTTATTATTACATAGGGCATCGAACTTCATGAAAAATCTGTTATTGCGGTAAAAAGTTCTCGAACTATAATTGTTCTTTAATTAATATACCTAAAAGATACCGTCATGCCTATTCGTATATCCAAAGAAAGAAATAACCCGTTGTATGGCAATTACGTTAGATTTTTATAATAATGCGGAAGCCGGGATTTGGACCCGGGTTAGGAGCTTTTTCCCTCACGTTGGGAAGCTCCTGTGATGCCAGACTACACTACTTCCGCTTATGCTCAATTCCAGTACGCACATTTTTGTTATGGAAAACCGCCTGTGCGAACAGCTAATGGATTATGGATATATTATTTTTTCTTATCACGTATAATGCAGGATTTTTTTCTATCGAGATCAGGATACCGTCCCTGTGTTAATATAATCCAGAGCCCGTAAACCTGGTTAATAAATATAATTTAACGGATACTTCGATTCTGTATTATACCAAGGATTCATCTTAAACAAACGCATCATGCTGACTTTAATTGCAACATTTGCCCGTTCTCCGTGAAGTTCTAAATCCAATACGGAAGGATAATGGATCATCATCCCGATTCATTGAAAATGTTAATTGTGATCTTTTTATGAATAAAAATAAATTTATCTGTACAATACGGATCAAATGCAAACAGATTCTGATTATTATTATATACTGAAGAAGTTAAAGCAGCTGAGCAATGAAAATAATGAGGTTAGATTTACTTCATCTGAGTTTGCGAAACATCTCAATATTAGTCAGCAGACGGCTTCCAGGATCATAATAGAGCTTGAGAAGAAGGGATATATAACAAGGGTCATAACAAAGAGGGGGCAATCAATATACATTTCTGATCTCGGGCTGGATATTCTTTATTCGGAATATGCTGAATTATCGGAGATTCTTTCCATAAAAAATGTAATAACATTGCATGGACTGGTTCAGAGCGGTATGGGCGAAGGAAGATACTATATATCAAGAAAGCAGTATATAGTTCAGTTTCAGGAAAAACTGGGCATAATCCCATACCTCGGGACACTTAACTTAAAGGCTGTGCCTGAGGATTTGAACGAAATAAGGAAACTTAGGGGTTTTCCTGGCATACATATTGACGGCTTTAAAACGGAGGACAGGACTTTCGGGGATGTTAAGGCATTCAGAGCGAAGATACAGGATATCGATTGTTTCGTCGTTATGCCGGAGAGAACGGTATATACAGAGGTTGTCGAAATTATATCACAGTATTTTCTCAGAGAAAAACTTGGTATAAAGGATGGGGATACGCTTCAGGTTACAGTTTATTTAAATTCCTGAGAATGGAAAAATTATTTGGATTTCTTTACAATAAAATTTCAATACCGGATCATATGTATCATAAAAAGGTCGTGTATTTATTTTCCAGTGATTCTTGATACTTATACCGTGTGGATATCCAAAAATTTATGAAAAGCCGGAACTGTATCAATGAAATTCCAGAACGAAGAATTCCATATGATAAAATTTCAGTATTTGAATGAAAAAATATTAAAAAGTTAAATAGCACTCAATGATCAAGCAATAACTCAATGTACAGATTAATTTCATTGCCAATACCATACACCAGAGGTCCGTAAATGAAAATTGCCTTTGTAGTCAGGAAGGATTGTGATCGATGCGCTCTCATTGTAAAGAGAATAATTGATATAATTCCCAGGGACTGGGAAATTATATACGATATTGAGGCATCAAAATATTTTGATGTAGATGGAAAAAATCTTGAAGATATAAATGCCGATATAATAATAACGATAGGTGGCGACGGTACCCTGCTAAGGGCCTTGCAGATGGCAAAGGGGCCGGTTCTCGGCATAAACATGGGCGGGCTTGGCTTCCTTACAGAGATAGAAATAGGCGAAATAGAGAGCAGCATTTACAAAATAATAAGGGGAGAATACAAGATATATGAATCGATGAAGCTGAAAGTATCCATAAACGGAGAGAGGGTTGAAGATTGCACAAATGAAGCTGTAATTCATACCCAGCGGATTGCCCAGATAAGGCGATTTAAGATATATATAGACGGCCATTTCCTTAGCACCATTAAAGCAGACGGAATTATTATAGCCACACCGATCGGTTCATCATCCTATTCCCTCTCTGCCGGTGGACCGTTTCTCCTTCCGACTCTGAAGGGCATGGTAATTTCGTATTTAGCCCCCTATTCTGCCAGGCTGAAACCTGTGGTTGTTCCTTCATCATCGATCGTCGAAATAAAGATCGCAGGGAACGATGAGCGTGATCTGGTTATACTAGATGGCCAGAAACAGTATGATGCCAGAACCGGAGATAAGATTCTGATCTCTATGTCTGACAAAACAGCCCGGTTTATAACACTCAGGGAATCGATATATGACAGAATAAGGGAAAAGGTAATCAAGCATGTGGTCAATTAAGAGAAATACACTGCAGATGATCCTCGAAGCATCAAAGGATTCGTATCCACGTGAGTTTGGTGCGCTTCTCAGGGCACAGGAAGAAGTCATATACGAGATAGCACTCGTTCCGGGCACAATTCAAAGCGAAAGATACACCATGTTTTACATGTACAACAGACCGATAGATTTTAGTTATGTCGGTTCGGTACATTCACACCCATCCGGTGTACGTTTGCCGTCCGATGACGATCTCAGGATGTTCTCCCTTATGGGCCCGGTCCACATAATAGTGGGCTATCCCTTTGGCATTCATGATTACACGGGTTATAATAGAAAGGGCGAACAGATCGAGATAGAATTACTTTAGGGAACGGTTATAAAAAATGTGATCGATCTAATTATGAAGCGTTTCTGGTGCTAAGTTAACTATAAATAGCATTCTTCCTTTATTTATAGTGATAATATTATGAAAGTTTTATTGATCGGGCCAAAAGGATTCGGAAAAATGCATCTTGAAGCGTTATCAAAATTAAACGTGGATATAGAAATTATGGAAAGGAACAGGGAAATAGCGAATGATCTAAAATCGAAATTCCCTATAGGCAGATCTTACGAAAGCATAGATGAGGCAATGAGATCTGACGCTGAAATTTTTGATGTGGTGCTCCCGCATAATCTCCATCACGATGTTGTGATGAAAGCTCTCGGCATCGGAAAGCATGTTATGGTTGAAAAACCGATCGCTACGGAAATATCCGATGCCAGTGAGATGATAAAAGCGTCCATAAGCGCAAAGAGAAAGTTTATGGTTACAGACCAGTATTTCTTTGATCCTTCAGTTAAAAAAGTAAAGGAGGAGATGGATAAGGGCACATTTGGAAGGGTGCACACAATAATCGTGAGGGACCAGAGGCTTTACAGCTGGAGGGGATGGAGGGCCATAGCCTCATCCATGGGTGGCGGATCACTTATAGACGGCGGGATACATTTCGTTGATACGCTTCTGAATATTGGAGGTGAATATTCCGCTGTCAGATCGCTTGCATACAAGACTGACGACAAATTGCAGGAAATAGATAATGTTGAGGCTCTTTTCAAGTTCAAGAATGGATCAAACGGAATTTTCTTCTATTCGTGGGGATACCCTTATTCCCAGAATCTTCCAGCATTTGAGGTTATAGGAAACCGTGGAAGCGCCATTGAGGATGTAACAAAGAAACCGGATGAATTTAATTTCAAAGGTGGGAAAAGGGCATATGGAGATCCTATAATAAACGGAGTCCCCACAGATTTAGGCATTCATGATATATTTCTTGATGAGATCGGTGGATTTATAGAAAGTGTGGAGAAGGATCAAAAGGTACCGTTCGATCCAGAACTTGCGCTCAGGGACCTGATCGGGGTCAAGGACATTTATAAAAATGTATTTTGAACGGCATTCCATTATTTTTTATCTTTAATGTATAATATAATGAGATACCTGAGGCAATCCATCATCCTATCGTGATGATCCTTCATTTTTAATGCAATATAATCCAGTGTGTCATCATCATTTAGAATTTTTCCTGCACCTTCCGCTGAAAAATCCAGGTCTTTTATATGGAACATCGTGCCGGAATCAAATTTCTTGATTTTGCGGCCCTTTATAAGATTTTCAATGAAGGGATCCGTTGCCTCAATATTTTCCCTTATGACTTTCTCTATATAATCCCTGCTTAAGCCGAGTTTTTTTGAGATATATTTTACCGGCTTGTTCATGCATCTGAGCCTTGCTATTTCTTCATTTTTTTCCATATATCCCCTGATGTATGAATAAATTTTAAAAACCGTCCTTACGGTATTTCATATACGCGTTTTATTTTACTATTGAATATCCTTCATCGGTCTTCTTGAGAAGCCCGGAATAAATACCCCATTCAATCAGTATAACTTCCAGATCGTGCAGCCCGTAAGGCGAATTAAATGTTTGCACTCCATTGTTCTCCAGAAATTCAAGGAGGTCTTCCAATTCGAACTGGCCCGCACTTATCGCCGTCTTGAAAGGTTCAATGTTTCTCAGGGATTCCCGGAGCATTTCCTTTCTTTTCTTAATACCGGCTTTTACGTATTCCCTGCCTTTTTCTGTTATTGTTATATCTCCCTCCTCAGCTGAAACAAATCCAAGATTGGAGGCGGTATAGACTATTGGCATTAAGTCATCAATATCAACTTCCATTTCCTTCTCAAGCTGATAAAGATCCGTTTTACCGTCGAAGATATTATTCATCACGTAAAGCAATCCCACCAGATCGGCAATTCTGGCATTAGGATCAATTATGTCAACCATTATATCATTATTATGATCATATTATTAAATCTGTCTTTGTTTCCCTGTTCGGTTTATTATGCTTTGCCATTATAGGCCGTTTTGAAAATTCCTTTTGCACACAAAGTTAACTCTATCTACTATGAATAAATTCATCATTATGTATAAATATGAAGTAACGGTGAATGAAGATGCGGATCATGTGTATGGAAAATTATCACAGCTGCTTAAATCAAAAGGCTACGTTATCCTATCGTATGTTGACATGGGTGAAATACTTAAAAAAACCCTCCAGAAGGATATAGGCGAATATTATATAGTGAATATATGCAAGCCCCAGGCCGCATCGGAATTTCTGGATGTATCCATGGATATGGGACTATTTTTGCCATGCAAGATTACGATCAGGAAACATCTGTCCGGATCAAAGGTGGTTTTTCAGCTCTTAACGCCACAGGTAAAAGAATTCATGAATCTCGATCTTGTTCAGGCCCAGAAATATGAGAAGGAGATATCTGATGTACTTGATCAGCTGTAAGGTCAATCTTATGGCAAAATTTAAATGAAGATTTGAAATTCACTCTTGCCCTTATATCTTGCAATACAGATATAGAATGTGTATTATAATAAATCCCGGCTTAGCTCAGTTGGTAGAGCGGCGGACTGTAGAGAGTTTAAACGGAATTCGCCGTAATCCGCAGGTCTCTGGTTCGAATCCGGAAGCCGGGATCAATTCCTTTTTATCCATCATACTGCGGAAACATCTCCAAACATTGCATACATAATTTTCAATTTCGGATATACTTCCTTGAATGTTTAAAAATTTCATAGGGATGTATTCGTAAAGTATGGAATCAAACATATTCTACTAACGATAAGAAAAAGATAGATTTCGTTTGAAATTCATTCCACTTAAGCGTATCGAAAAAACAAGATTTTGGAATGAGACCTGACAGATAACCTGATATCAAAATATTTTTCAGGACAATTGAATTTTTACCGGCATTTCATTGTAGATAGATAAAATATTTGTTCATAAAAATCAAAAATAAGATGTTGGGGCAATATTATGTTTGATCGAGTATACCTCTGAATTCACTTCAGTTCTCTGGCAAGATCATTCATTAACCCGATTCCTGAAGTTATGTCATCAATAGATGTCGCATAGGACATTCTAATATGTCTTTCTCCCTGGTTCCCGAATGCTATTCCTGGGGTAACAACGACATGTTTGTCCTTTAGGAGTTTCCCCGAAAACGAAACGGAATCCATATCATATTCATATTCTGGAAACAGATAAAATGCTCCCTGGGGAACGTTCACCTTATAAAATCCAGTTTCATTCAGGAGTTTTATGGCCGTATCCCTTCTCCTCCTGAACTCATTGCGCATCATGACCGGAGCAGCATCATCATCCAGGGCCCTAAGAGCTCCATATTGAGATATGGAAGGCGCGCATGTGATAGTCTGTTCCTGTATTTTATTCGACCCTTCTATTATTTCCTTAGGTGCGATCATGTATCCTATGCGCCATCCCGTCATGGCATGGCCTTTTGAGAATCCGTTAACTGTTATCGTTCTTTCAAACATTTCCGGTATGGATGCAGGAGAAAAGAGCGATCCATCGTATATCAGATCTTCATATATCTCATCCGATATGAGATACATATCGTTTTTTATAAGAAAATCAGAAAGCGATCTGAGCTCCTTTTCTGAATATACGCGCCCGGTAGGATTCGTAGGATTGCTGAATATCATTGCCCGTGTCCTTCCGGAAACCACCTTCTGCATTTCGTCAAGATTGAAGGAATAATCGCTATCAGTTGGCACAAAAACAGGTTTTCCGCCGGCAAGCTTCACTATATCAGGATATGAAACATAATACGGTTCAGGGATTATCACCTCATCACCCGGGTTTAGAATCGTCATAAAGGCGAGGTTTATTGCAAACTTTGTGGGTGTTACAAGGATATTCTCATAAGTTGCCGGGATATTGTTTTTACTCACGGCCTTCTTCGCAATTTTTTCCCTCAATTCAGGGATTCCGGCGGAAGGCGTATAATGTGTTTTTCCGCTTTTAGCCATGGAAAAAGCGTAATCAATTACGGTATCATCCGTCGTAAAGTCGGGTTCTCCGATACCGAAGTTATATACCTTGACTCCTTTTGACTTTAACTGGGCAGCATAATTGCTTGAAGAGACCGTTGCAGACTCGCTAATCAGAGATAGACGATCTGATAACATAGATTGGAATGTTAAGTCCGGATATTAAGCTATTGAAGCTTGTTCGGAATAGATATATAAAAACATTTAAGTCATATTATTAATAAGTCCATACATGGTTAACAGACAGCTGGCCATGTTTATAAAGGATCTTATGCCTCCCCTTAGGAATAAGGGAGAAAACGACAGGCCAGTATCGGTATGGAATGAAATGGATCGCCTGAGAGGATTCCCTGAAAAATCAACAGTGGCCATCCTTAAGACGCGCGGATGTTCGTGGTATAAATATTCCGCATGTTCAATGTGTGGATATTTCAATGATATCTCCAGCCCATCCGTGGAAGATCTTAAAAAACAGATTGATTATGTATCATCAACCCTTAATACCGAGGTTCTTAAGGTCTTCACCTCCGGAAGCTTTCTGGATCCTGTGGAAATCCCCCCCGAGGTCAGAGAATACTTTTTCGAATCCATAGAGGGCAAAGTGAAAAAGCTCCTCGTTGAATCACGTACAGAATACATCAATGAGGAATCTCTCAAAAGCATAACGAATCACAGTTTTTCTTCCAGAATAGCTATAGGGCTTGAAAGCGCCAATGATCTTGTTATCGAAAACTCTGTTAACAAGGGTTCCACATTCCAGAAATATGTTAAAGCGGCGAATATGATCAGGGATCATGGTTTAGAGTTGCGCACATACCTTTTGCTTAAACCACCATTTCTGTCCGAAAAGCAGGCAATAGAAGATACGATCAGATCCATAGAAAAGGTTTCAAAGGTTACGACGGATGTGTCAATAAATCCTGTCAACGTCCAGAAGAATACACTTGTTGATTTTCTGTGGAAGCGCGGACTATACAGGCCCCCGCGGCTGTGGTCCCTCGCTTATGTAATTATGGAAGGCATGAAATACGGCACGGAAGTTATTTCATATCCAACGGGTGCAAACAAGATAAGGGGTGCTCACAACGACATTTTTGACGAAAAGCTCCTTGATCTCATAGTCGAAGCTTCACTGAACCAGGACATCCACGATCTTAAGGTTTATTACGGAGCCACCGATCTAAGTGGTTTCTGGAACAGAATCGACACTGAAGACAAGAGCATGTTCCAGCCTGATTTCGATAAGATGCTTTCCCAGATCAGGAATTCTTCTGCGTCCATATGATTCCGAAAAGCCCGCCGTCATACTTTACCGATCCAAGATACAGCATTCTTTTTAACCATGCCAGGTCAGCTTATGAGGAGCTCGCTTCAAAGGACAGGGTCATAATAGTTTCCCATATCGACGCCGATGGCTTATCATCCTCAGCAATAGCCAAATTTACGCTTGACAGGGCCGGGATCGAAAACAAGATAGTATTCATAAGGAATATTGACGATAACACGCTTTCCTCGCTCCCAGAGGGTTTCAAATGGTTTGTGGATCTGGGTTCAGGTTCAATGAAGATCCTGCGAAAGCATAATATAAAATGCATAGTCTGTGATCATCATGTTCCAGATCAGTTTGATATCCCGGCAGAGGCAAGGCATGATATTTTAAATTTCCTGGAAGAATCGGATTTTCCCGGCATAATCC
Source organism: Thermoplasmataceae archaeon (assembly GCA_031961165.1). GTDB lineage: Archaea > Thermoplasmatota > Thermoplasmata > Thermoplasmatales > Thermoplasmataceae > JAVRLS01. The sequence continues at coordinate 6,428 of JAVRLU010000012.1, read as the reverse complement.
AGGTTAATCCGCATTTTGCGGGCCTGAACGGTTCATATGAGATAAGCGGAGCAGGAACTGTTTTTCTTGTCTCACTCTGGTTTTCCGAAAAGAACAGGGATTTTGCCAAGAACGCGATAGTCGGTGCAATTGGGGACGTCCAGAACTCAAATTCCGGAAAGCTTCAGGGCCTGAATCGTATCTTCATTAAAATGGGGGAAGAGGACGGGAAGATCAGGGTCCTTAAGGATATAAAGCTATTCGGCAGGACCCAGCGCCCGATCAAGAGATTCATTTCAATCCCCGGGGATATAAATATACCGGGAGTATCGAATTACAGCTATGGTGCATCGAAATTGCTGCGGAGTCTGAACATTGAGGCGAAAAAAGGAGATAAATTTGTAACTTACAATGATCTCAAACCGGACGAGAAAAAGAATCTTATTACGGCAATAGCTGAAAGGATCATAATATCCGGATCTGATGATATTTTTTCACTCATAGGTGAAACGTATATTTTCCCGGACGAGTCTCCAAATCTTCCGACCTGGGATTCAGCGGAATTTGCAACGCTACTGAACGCATGTGGAAGATACGATGAGGGCATGACCGGGGTCATGGTAGCCGGAGGGGACAGGTCCATTTTCTTGGAAAAGGCTATGGATCTGATGAAGAACCACAGGAAAAAACTCCAGGAAGGATATGCACACATAATGGATAAGGGCCTTAAGAAGATGAAAAATTTCGATTATTTCTATGCAGGAAAGGATATAAACGAGAACATTGTTGGAATAATTGCCAACATGATTCTTGCGAATGAGGGCGATCATGATGGGCGGCCTCTAATTACAATGGCGGATTCTGAAGATAATACACTGAAAGTATCCGTAAGGGCAGAGAAGTCGTTTCTTTCAAGGGGCATGGATCTTGCCGACATATTGCGGAAATCCGCAGAAAAATGTGGTGGAGTGGGAGGCGGCCATGACCTTGCTGCCGGAGCAAATATTCCACTCGGAATGATGAAAGAATTTCTGGAATACCTGGATGAAAACCTTTCACAGTGAAAATAACGGTCATTCTATTCGAACATGACGAAAGGTATCTTCAATAAAAGATTTTAAGTGCATAGCAATAACAGTTCAATGAATTCAAGGATTTTAAAAATAAGGGAAGCTGATGATCATTTTCTGTTAAATATGAGCAGGAGGCTCGGCCTTTCGCTTTCCCTTGAGGAAATGAAGGAGATACAGAGGCATTTTGATGCTGAGGGGCGTGATCCGGTTGATGCTGAACTGCATGCCATTGCCCAGGCCTGGAGTGAGCACTGCTCATACAAATCTTCAAAATTTTACCTGAAGAAATATCTATCCGGCCTTAAAACTGATTATACTATACTTGCCATGGAGGATGATGCAGGTGTCGTTGATTTTGATGAGAAATATGCATACGTTCTTAAAATGGAGAGCCATAACCATCCAAGTGCCGTCGAGCCATACGGAGGGGCCGCGACGGGTGTTGGGGGAATAGTAAGGGATGTTCTCTGCATGGGTGCCCAGCCCGTTGCCCTGGTCGATTCTCTTTTCATGGGCGATGTTTCCTCGAAGGAGTATAAATCGCTTCTATCCCCGTTATATGTATTCGATAATGTCGTTGCGGGCATAAGGGATTACGGGAACAGGATCGGGATACCTAACGTTTCCGGATCCGTATTTTTTGATGCTTCATACAATGGAAATCCTCTCGTTAATGCAGGCTGCGTTGGCATAGTTGAGAAGAGCAAGGTGGTGCGTTCAAAATCTTACGCAGCCGGGGATATACTTGTCATCGCAGGCGGCCGGACAGGCAGGGATGGAATACACGGCGTAAATTTTGCATCCAGGAAGCTCGGGAAGATCACGAAGAGCAGCAAGATGGCAATACAGCTAGGCAATCCCATAATAGAACAGCCCATGATAAAGGCAGTCATTGAAGCAAACGAGATGGGCATAATAAGGGCGATGAAGGATCTTGGCGGCGGAGGCCTTTCAAGTGCGGTAAGTGAGATGGTTTTCGCTGGGGGCTTCGGTGCCGACATCGTTCTCGATAGCCTTTACCTGAAGGATTCCGGCATGTCTGCCTGGGAAATATGGATCAGCGAGAGCCAGGAAAGAATGCTCATAGAAGTCGAAGAGGGCGATCTGGAAAAATTGCGTGAAGTCATGGATAAATGGGGCCTGGAAATGTCCGTTATTGGCAAAGTTATAAACGATAAGAGGCTTATAGTGAACTACAGGGGAAAGAAAGTTATAGACCTTGACATAGAATTCATGGATGATGCCCCGCAGTATCAGCGCCCGTATTTACTTAAAAGATCGGAAGAAAGGACGTATCAGATTCCAAAAGAGCCTGAAAATTACGGGGATTTCATTCTGCGTTTCCTCTCAAGCCTCAACGTATGCTCAAGATTCAACGTGGTAAGGCAGTACGATTATACCGTGCGCGGCCAGACAGTTCTGCCGCCATTTGTCGGGGATCCAGGGAATGAGACGCATTCAGACGCCACTATTGTGAAGCCTGTGGAAGAATCATCCAGAGGTCTCGTTATTACGTCCGGATCGAAACCTCTACTTGTCTCGATCGATCCTTACAGGGGAACAATAGAAACGGCTGTTGAGGCCTATAAAAACATACTGAGCAGTGGCGGAAGACCGCACTCCATTGTCGATGCCCTGAACTTCGGCAATCCGGAGAGGGAGGAGATCATGGGGCAGTTCGCCGAATCGGTAAGGGCGCTGGGTGATTTTGCCCGCTATTTTAAACTGCCAGTTGTTGCAGGGAATGTCAGCCTTTACAACGAATTTGGAAAAAGGGACATAATGCCAACTCCAACGATCATGATGGTGGGCATTATAGACAATATTGAAAGATCCCGTACAACCTATTTCAAGCGTGAGAACGATCCCATATACATTGTCGGAAAATTATGCGAAAATCTTTCAGGAAGCGAATATATGCATTTCCTGGGGAAGTCCGGTGGCTACCTGGAAGATAACGACCTTGGCTGTCTATCAAGCGTAGGCGATTTTCTCTCAAGGGCATGGGACGACATAAGGGCCGTGCATGATATATCTACCGGAGGCCTTATTTCTGGCCTTTCAGAGATGGCATTTGGATCTGAATACGGTTTTGAAGTGGATATCGGTAATGTTTCAAATGCAAGGCCATCGGTTAAATTGTTTTCAGAATGTGGAAATGCATTCATAGTGGAAGTCGATTCCATGAAGGAATCAGCGTTCACTTCAAAGCTGTCCGGGATCCATGCGGTAAGGATAGGCTATGTAAAGGGTAAATCAGCTATCGTGAGGGAAAATGAACTCGAGCTTATCCACGAAGATATCAGGACCCTGAAGGCGGCGTGGGAGAACGGCCTTAACAATTTTATTTGATTCCTTTTAAGGAATCCTACATATCGGGGGACGCGTCCCGCATTTTTGTTATTTAAAATATACATCATTTATAAATTCCATTGCAATATACGATTTCATGGATCTTATAGTTCATAACGAATACATTGAAGAAAAGAATGTAACAGTAAAAATTGCATATAGAAAAAATTTCACCGGAGAGAAGATATGCGGTTATGTGAATGTCTATAATGGGAGGGATGATGATGAGGAAAATTACGAACTTTACAGGGAAGTTATTGAGTGCGGCCTTGATGAGGACGGGGCAATGAAAGTTTTTTATAACTTAATAAGGGATATACGTGAAGGAATAATTGAACTCTAGCTGCGGTTTTTGGTCTTTTCATACGTATGTGATTTAAACCTGCGGTCTCAGGTATATTATTTAAAAATTTCTCAAATTCATGAACATATATAAAAAAGTTCTCAAAAATGATAAAACTGATATACGGAAAATTCATGGGTAATTATGACAAAAGCTTCAGATGCAGTAAAAACAATAATTTCCAACAATAATATATATTCTCTGCTTATAAATACCGGACTGGTCAACTATACCAAAATGGCAAAAAAGATAAAGAGCAGGGTCGAATTTCTCGTAGGAAAAAAAATAAAACTGAACACGATCGTGAAGGCCCTCACCAATATAGAGGTGCACGGAAACGATGCAGATACATTGGATATACTGAAAAAATCATCCCTCCTCCTTGAATATAATTACGAGGAAAGGCATTCAAACAATATCGATGACGTAATGAATGGTGCAATGCTTATCGTGCGCGAAAAGGATGGATTTACCAGTCTTATAAAATCAAACAATATCAACAGTTTTGTAATAGCAAAAATTATGCTTCCGGAAAACGCCCTTACAACTGCAGGAATCACCCTGCTGATAACCGAGTTCCTCACCATAAACGGAATACAGGTCCGGAATATATACCGGTTGAGCCGCGAAATATGGATAATTGTCGATTCCGAAGTTGCCGGAAAGGTGGCGGATGCCCTTAACCGGCTTCTGTACCAGAATGAATGAAAAGAGTTCCACGATATATGATTTTTCCTTAAAGAAAGCATATCCGCATTTTATTTTGTATAAGTAATAACAGGATATGTTAAAAATTAACTAAAAAATCCTCCGGTTTATTCTAAAGTTCATCAAATCGGATCGCTTGGTATAAAGCCGTAATAAGGCCCTTAAGATATAAACAGAGTATTTTTCATCTTCTGTCTGACGCATGTTAAATATTTATATTTAAAGAACCTATATCTTTGTATGCCTATAGATATTGAGAAATTGCACTTTGGAACCGAACTCATAAAGAGAGGGTTTTCAAAGATGACGAAGGGTGGCGTGATAATGGATGTTACCACCGCAGATCAGGCAAAAATAGCCGAGAATGCAGGTGCTGTTGCTGTTATGGCCCTTGAAAGGGTTCCGGCTGATATCAGGGCTGCCGGAGGAGTGGCACGCATGGCGGATCCAAAAAAGATAAAGGAGATAATGAATTCTGTATCGATTCCTGTTATGGCAAAGGTCAGGATAGGCCACATCTCGGAGGCAAGGATACTTGAAACGCTTGGTGTTGACATGCTCGATGAAAGCGAGGTTCTCACGCCTGCCGATCCTTTCTTCCACATATACAAGGTTAACTATAAGGTTCCTGTCGTAGCAGGAGCCAGAAACCTGCCCGAAGCTGTAAGGAGGATATTTGAAGGGGCGGCCATGATAAGGACAAAGGGAGAGGCCGGAACCGGAAACGTGATTGAGGCTGTAAGGCACATAAGAAAGGTCAATGAAGAAATATCGATACTCAAAGGGCTGAGCCCTGAACAGCTGAAGGAAGTTTCTGAAAATATATCCAGAACGTATTACGAACTGAGGAGTGAGGCTTCATCTGATTTATTCGGTAATCCTGATTACCTTTCAAGAAACAACGTCTTTTACGGTATGGGATCTGCTGAAATAGTCAAGAAAATAAACGCGATACTGAAGGAGATAAGGAAACTGGGCAGGCTTCCCGTTGTGAATTTTGCTGCTGGAGGTGTAGCCACACCTGCAGATGCCGCTCTGATGATGAATCTCGGTGCGGATGGTGTTTTTGTTGGAAGCGGAATCTTCAAGTCTCCGGATCCTGTGAAGATGGCAAAGAGCATAGTTGAAGCTGTGGAAAACTTCAGCGATTATGAAGTGGTTGCAAGGGTTTCTGAAGATCTTCAGGGAATGCCCGGAATAGAGATGGAAAGCATTCCCAAGGAGATGAAACTCCAGGATAGGGGCTGGTAAGACGGGAACAGAAACTATCATCATCTCCCTGTTGTTACTCCTTATACTATCGATACTTTCCATCACCCTTAAGGTCTTTGACCTGAAGGGAACTATTATGGCACTTTTTGTCGGTATATTCGTAACTTTTCTCGGGTCCATTGAATGGCTCATACTCATGCTTATCTTCGTTGTTGTTTCATTCATGGCAACAAAGGCATGGTTCAGGAAAAAGGCTGAAATGCATCTTCAGGAGGGAAAAAGCGGGGAGAGGAAAACATCAAACGTTGCCTATGCAGCCAGCGTCGGGCTTTTCATAACCCTGATCCACGGTATTGATCCGATCCTTTCATTCCATCTTTTTGAGCTCTTTGCGGTATCATTTTCCGTGATAACAGCCGATACATTTGCATCCGAGATAGGAGTACTTGACAGGAAGGTATGGCTAATCACAAGTTTCAGGAGAGTGGAGAGGGGCATTAACGGTGGAATTTCAGTTACCGGGGAGCTGGCATCACTGCTGGGTGGTTTTATCATTGGAGTATCTTACTCTATACTGCAGTTTCATGCACTGAATTTTATCCCAATTCTTTTTATAACAGCTGCTGGATTTGTCGGATGCCAGATTGACAGCGTACTCGGTTCAGTTTTCGAAAACAGGGGAAAACTCAACAAGGGCCAGGTTAACGCCCTTGCATCATTCATAACCGTTGCAGCATCTGCTATAATTTCCATGTAGACGA
>JAVRLU010000011.1:0-33796 GCA_031961165.1 Thermoplasmataceae archaeon | reverse complement strand
TATAATTACTTCCAGCATATTATTTAACAGAATGGATATGCGATATAATCAGTTCCCGTAGTGTATTGGCGATACCTTTTACATCGGAGGTAAATCCAGTTTTTCTGGAAAGTGCGTACGATTCTAGTAAACGGAAGGGATAGAGAAACGGAGATAGACATTCTGGAATGTTTAATGGCTTGTGCACTGCAGGAAGCGGGAAAGCGCATTATGAAGTGCCGATAACCCCACCGGGATCAAAAATCCGGCCCTTAGAATTTGCGAAATTCAAGTTTAGCTAATCGTTTGCTGAAAAAAATTATAAGGCCGGGCGATTTTTTATTGCACGATTTTTTCCTATCATGAATATTGAGTATACCACCGGAGCCATAAATATTAGAACTGCAGTATCGATCCTAAAAAACTGGAAAATTGCGCCTTCTGCAGATGATCCGATGGCAAAACCTATTGCAGAAAATAGCTCGTAATAGAATACCCCCATCTTTGGGGAAATAGATGCGGAGGTGTATGAAAGCACTTTGGAAAATGCTATTGCGGATCCGATGCCAGCCATTATGACAAGCGAAAAAACAGAGTATACGTTTATTCCGAAAAAAAGAACCAATGGAGATGCCGAAAACAATGCAGAAACGATTGAAAATTTTACTATACTTCTGCTTCTTATGAAATTCAGTATGAGGAACATAAGGGCCTGGGTTATTGAAAAGAGTGCCTCTATTATGCCTATGATCTCATAACTGAATCCCTCTCCGCGCAGAAATGGAACCACAACATACAGTGCGAACCCCAGAGACATGCCTGAAAACAGCAATGGCATTATAAGTAATACATTCAATTTTGTAGAACTCCTGTTTTCTTTAATTTCCTTAATTTTTGGAGAGAATATCCCGGCGAGTATAAAAAATACTACAGAAATTATGAATATAGCCCTGAACCCGTAATCCTGTATTATGAATCCGGCCATTACCGGTGCAATTGCCATGGGAAAACCCCATGAAACTGAGTATTTCTCAGCGTTTCCGGATCCTTCCATAAAACTCAGGGACATTTCAATTGAGATCCAGAAAAAAGCCTGTATGAAAGACGAAATAGCAATAAGCATTATGAATAAATTCTGCTTCATGAAAAAAAATGCCATAGTTACCATGGCGACAACAAATGGTGTTATTCGCATTCCTGCGTTCAGCATTCTTATATTTGATCTCAAGTATATAAGTGAGGCTATAAAGAATGGAGCGTTTGCTAACAGTCCCAAAAGGCCTATCAGCAGGTAACTGTAATGGTATAAGACACCTATGAGCGGAAATGTAAAACTCAGAAAAAGCCACGCAATAGCGTAATTTGTGCTTGCTGCAATCATCCTTGAATTTATGTTCATTCTTTCATATTCTGGATAGCAAGGATGATAAAATTATTATTTTATAGCACTGAGGGGTAAAGTTTCCTGATTGCCGCTCAGAAGGTCCTTGAGAGTAACAGTACTGTTTTTTTCTTCATCATTGCCTATTATAACTGCATAGTCAAATCCATAATTTCCTGCATATTTCAGCTGATAAGATATATTTTTTGATGATATATCCATTGAAACTATATTCTCACCGTTTCTAAGCGTATTTGCAACCTTTATGGCATATGATTTATTGGCACCTGGCAGCGTGCAGACATAATACTTCTTCATCCTTTCTTTTATATTCACATTCTCGCGTCTCAAAAGAAGCGATATGACTGCATCACCCATCCCGAATCCGACTGCTGGAATATCCTGGCCAGAAAATAAGCGTGCAAGATCATTGTACCTTCCTCCGCCAAGTATAGCCCTGAACTCGCCCGTGACATCGTATGCCTCAAAAACAATTCCTGTATAGTACGAAAGACCTCTTACTATTGAAAAATCATATTTAACATTTATATCTTCATAATCCCTGATCATGCCAACGGTTTTTTCTATGCGATCTATCTGTTCTTCAGATCCTGGTACATCGATAACGCTGCGAATTTTGTCTGCGTCTATTTTCTTTGAAGCCAGCGTGTATATCTCTTCGCACGCTTCATCGCTTATTCCCCTGCCCTGAAGATCTGTAATAAAACTTTCCCTTGATATCTTATGGAATTTGTCAATAACATTAAAAACGGGAAGAACATTGTTTATTCCATATGATTTTAAAATATTCTCTATAAGTTCCCTGTTATTTATACGTATTTCGTACACGTTTGAAAGGCCAATTGAATTAAGTATAGAAGCTGCTAGGGCAATTATCTCGGCATCTGCATCGGCGCTGTCATTGCCGAAAATATCTGCGTTGAACTGATAATGCTCCCTGTATCTTCCAGCCTGGGGATCTTCATACCTCCACACCTTTGGGAAGCTGTACCACCTTACAGGTTTTACCAGGTCTTTTCTTGAGGTCAGCATCCTGACGGTTGATGGCGTTGCCTCAGGGATCATGGTCACTTCCCTTCCTCCCTTGTCAGTAAATGAAAAGGTCTGATCGAGGATCTCTTCGCCGGATTTCACCCTGTATAGATCCAGTGACTCCAGGCTTGGGAAGTCTATTTTTGAATAACCATATTCTTTAGCGCGCATTTCTGCCTTTTCTGATATATAACTCTCGTACTGCATATCCTCCGGATAGAAATCACGGAATCCCTTCAGTCTTTCAATATTCAATTTTTCACCCTTATAATTCTTGTACGTTAATTTAGCCGCCGGTCTTTGATATAATATGGTTTTGCATGATTTTTATTTTTCCATGCGAAATCACCGTTCATTCATCATTTTCTATGCCTGAAGTATACTTTGAAGGGCATGTTCTGATGCTGCAGATGTTGCAGAGCAACTCATCCACATCTGAAACTGACGATATTTTAACGGCCTTAATTCCATCAATTTTTGATATATCTTCATAAACCTTGCCTGAAATAGGGCGATAGAAAGTAACCCTTATAAAGCTCTCGTCCTGGCCCATATTCCTTGAAAATATCTCACGTATGTAGCATCCGTATCTCAGGATTATCGAAAATACCTGTGAAATGACTGATGGATAGCGGCCATTTGTGGTTATAATGGTCACTATCTGGCTTCCGGTCATAATTGCTATTTTTGAAATGTCCGATGATGGTACTATCGATTCCATTATCTTCTTTACAGGCTCAAAATTTTCAACTGCCTTAAGTGTTTCATAGACAGTTCTCCTGTTAACACAAAATGCCTTTGAGATCTCAGTTACAGATACTTCTATATTCCCAATAAAAAAACGACCATCCCTTATAGAAATGCCAGAATTGTAAAGGCCCTCTATTATCTTTTTCTTTATGGGTTGGTCTTTGAAGTATTCGTTAAGAACCATCAGCATAAGCATATATTTTTAATAACTATTTATATGATGTGTAACTTTTATGTGCGGTTTGTTGCGTTAAGGATTGTTATTCCTTTATCGCCTCTTCATGGTTTTAAAATTCTAAAAGCTTATATAATGCAATCAATTATTAATATCATAGAGCTCGATAAGCTTAATTATAAATTTGTAATTACTTATTTCCTATGCATCTTATTGAAGAGGTCGTTATGATAGAAAATTTACAGTCAAAAATTCACAACTACACAACGCTTGGTGAATTGTCACGGGCTATTAACCGGGGGTTGAGCCTCAGAAACCGGCATATGAGCGAGGAAGAATCCAATGAAGCTGCAGAACATATAATAAATTTTTTTGGCTATAACGATCGTGTTATAGATAATATGCTTGAGCCGGAAGATCGTGATTCATTTTACACAATGGAAGATATCGGGATATTGCAGACTGAGAGGGAAGAAACGACACTCTTTGATGGCAGGGAGTGGCGAATCCATTACTGGATTCTCAATGTAGAGAGGATAAGGGAACTGGCTGGCATGAAAATAGAGAACCATAAGGACGATTCAGGTGCAGAGTATAAAATTTATGAAGAGATACCTGACGATTACTGGAAATCTGCACAGTAAGGTGTTAACGGATGCATGTAGCTGTTCTTGATAAGGAGAGATGCCACCCAAAAAAATGCCATCATGAATGCCAGTATTATTGCCCGCCTGTCAGGAATCATATAATGGCAATTGATTTTCCCGTTCCGGATGATCAGCCGGTTATTTCTGAGACTTTATGTATAGGTTGCGGAATATGTGTGAAACGATGCCCGTTCGGGGCGATCAAGATAGTTACGCTTCCGGACGAGCTGAACAGGGAAACCCTCCATAGATACGGAGAAAACGGATTCAGGATTTATTCTTTCCCCTCCATTGTTCAGGGAAAGGTTTCTGCAATATTAGGGCAGAACGCCCTTGGAAAGACAACAACCCTGAATATACTTTCTGGACTGACAGTTCCCAATCTAGGAGATTACAAGAATCAACCATCAAAGGACAAAGTAATAGAGAGATTTGCAAAGACGAACCTTGGGGCCTATTTTAAGGGTATTTACTATGAGGGGAAGAAAACTGTTTTAAAAAATCAGTACGTTGACCTGATACCGAAAGTTGTTAGCGGGACTATTGGAGAAATACTTAAAAAGAATGATGAAACCGGAACATACAGGGAACTCATAGACACCCTCAACTTACAGGGTTCGGTAGACAAGAGTGTCAGGGAATGCTCTGGCGGTGAGCTGCAGAAGTTTGCAATAGCAGCTACTCTGGAAAAGGATGCTGATGTGTATCTTTTTGATGAGATGACATCATACCTTGATATAGGCGAACGGCTGAACGTGTCAGAAGTCATACAGGAACTTTCAAAAAGAAAGATGGTTGTTGTTGTGGAGCACGATCTTGCAATACTTGACTGGATGGCCGATGGGATTAATATAGTATATGGCGAGCCTGGTGCATATGGAATTTTTTCTGAACCTATGAGCACAAACAGGGCCATAAATGCCTTCCTCTCAGGGTTTCTCCGTGAAGAAAATATGAGGATAAGGAACTATCCAATTGAGTTCGAAAAAAAATCATCAAAGAGGAGCCAGTTTCCGCAGAAACTTGTGGAATGGACTGACCTGGAAAAGAGGCTTGGAAGTTTCACCCTAAAGGTTAACAAAGGAGAAATTCACAGGGGGCAGATAATTGGCGTACTTGGAAGGAACGCCCAGGGAAAAAGCACTTTTATGATGATGATGGCTGGAGTGCTAAAGCCAGACAGCGGATCAATTTCAGAGAATATAAAAGTCTCTTATAAGCCACAGTATATATCATCGGATTATGATGGTACGGTTTACGAGCTTATAGGAACATCCCTTAAAGATCGTGCGGAAGATTCCTTCATCAAAAACGAGATAATGCATCCGCTTGATATAGAGAGCCTGTACGAGGATGATGTTTCAGATCTTTCCGGTGGCGAACTTCAGAGGCTTTCCGTGGCTCTCACGCTCTCAAGGGATGCTGATATGTACCTTCTGGATGAACCATCCGCTCACCTCGATTCTGCATACAGGATGGTCGTTTCTAAGGTAATACGCAGGGTTATGGAAAATACGAAAAAAACGGCACTGATAATTGACCACGATATATATATGATAGATCTGATATCCGATGCACTCATTGTTTTTTCCGGGAAACCGGGAATAGAGGGGCAGTCATTTGGGCCAATGGACATGAGATCGGGTATGAACATGTTTCTTAAGCTGGTAGGCGTCACCTTCAGAAGGGATCAGTCTTCAAACAGGCCGAGAATAAATAAGAAAGATAGCAGCCTTGACAGAACTCAGAAGGAAGAGGACAATTATTATTATGCGTAATTCTTATGGAAGTAATAGAACGTGATGGTCTTGCAAGAATAGCGAAATTTTATACGCCCCATGGAGTAATTGAGACTCCGACAGTTTTACCGGTTATCAATCCGAATCTCATGGACATAAAGCCGGAGGAAATGAAAAAATTCGGATTGCAGGGTATAATAACCAATAGCTACATAATAAGGAGAAATGATGGCCTGCGGGAACGCGCCCTGAAGTATGGCGTACATTCCCTTGTTGGATACGATGGGCCAATAATGACAGATTCAGGTACTTTCCAGAGTTATGTCTATGGATCTATAGAATACGGAAACCGCGAAATAGTTGAATTCCAGAAAAATATCGGAAGCGATATTTCAACAATCCTGGATATTTTTACAACCCCCGAAACATCAAGATCCGAAAGCGAAAAAGCTGTGATCGAGACCTACAGGAGGATGAGGGAGGTTGAAGACCTTGGAGGGATTACAGCTGCCCCCATACAGGGATCCGTTTATCCAGACCTGAGGAAAAGATCGGCAGAGATGATGAATTCGACAAACGCCGCTTATCTTCCAGTTGGCGGTGTTGTTCCACTGCTTGAAAGCTATAACTATGAGAAGCTTGTGGATATAATACTGCAATCAAAATTAAACTCTAGCTTCAACAAGCCCGTACATCTCTTTGGAGGGGGCCATCCCATGTTTTTTGCTCTTTCTATATACATGGGAATAGACGTTTTTGATTCCGCATCATATATAAAATATGCAAAGGACGGCAGGATCATATATCCTGATGGAACAAGGGATATTTCAAGGATCAAGGATTTTCCCCCATGGAGCCCGCTCTCCGGAAAATATACTGCCAGGGAGATCCTGGATTTGAACAGAAATGAGAGGGAAATAGAACTGGCAAGGCATAACCTTGCTGCTATTTTCATGGAGATAAATGAGGTAAAGGAGAGGATATATGAACAGAGTCTCTCACAGTACATTAACGAAAAGAGCAGGATGCACCCGGCCCTTCTGAAGGCTTACGCAAGGCTGATGAAATACTCGAAGGAAATACTAAAATTCCAAGAGCTTTACAAGAAAACACCATTCTTCTATTTTGACGATCTTTCTTCTATGAGTCCTTACGTTGAAAAAATGAAGGAGTATACGTTTGAATATTTGAACAGGAACAGGAAGACAACATACATATTCGATCAAAAATCATGGAAACCGGGATTTCAAAATGGCAGTTTTATAAAGAGCATTTACGAAAAAACGGATGTTAACGCGCTCATTCCATGGGCCGGGATATATGTTCCGGCAGAACTTGAAAACTCTTATCCTGTTGAACAGACCGTATCATCCGGCCTTGAGCCGGTTCCTGATGAAAGCACCGTTAAGTCAATTATATCGCCCTTCGAAACAAAAACATTCAAAAATGAAACTGCCGATTCAGAACGAATACGCAATTTTGATCTGAACAAGATAAGATCTGTGGCAGATTTGCAATTCGGGTTCGGAAGGGGCGAAAAGATCTTTCCGGACAGTGTTAAAATAGTCAAATCAAGGACCGGGCGGATAAGAAATATACTTATTGACGGAAAAAACATAGCAACATTAAGGAACGATGGATTTTTCACGCTTTCCTTTGAGGGGGCGAAATTGCTCTTTGATGCTGTTTCAGGAAATGATATGAAGGTTTTTGTAAAGAACGAAAGTGCAGAGTACAATGCCCAGGGTAAAAGCGTATTCTTTAAATTCATCATCGACTGTGACGTAAATATAGTGCCGAGAAATGAGACTTTGGTTGTGGATGAACAGGGGAGCCTGGTTGCAGTCGGGAAAGCCATGGTTTCCGGCAAGGAGATGAAGGAGTATACGGAAGGGATAGCCATTAATGTCCATGAGGGGCGGAATCATTCCGTGTAATATGATATAACTATCATAGATGCAATCATAATGGACATTCCTGCAACCGTTAGCATTGAAAGTTTTTCGCCGTAGAGATACACGGAAGTAAGCACCGCAAATATAGGCTCCCCTATAAGTATAACCCCGACCTTTGTAACATTCATCCAGGATAGTGCTTTAACATAGATGTACATGGCAATGAAAGTTGCAAACACCGCTGTGAATATCAGGACAATGGCAGAATAATAGTTCAGGATTGCAGGGACGGGATTCGCAGGTATCATGGCAGTGGATAATATGGCTACCATTACTATCTGTATGAACGAGAACATTATCGGATCTATCTCCTTTGCGTGCTTTGATACATAAACCAGCTGGAATGAATAGAAGAATGCTGCAATAAAGGTCATAATGTTTCCTATCTGGACGGATATGTTAGTTATGCTTGTGTACGACATTATTACGAGGCCTGCAAATGCAAAGACCGATGAAAAAATTTCCACTTTCATGACTTTTCTTCTTATATAGAAATAGGATATTACTGGAATAAAAACAACGTATATTCCGGTAATGATGCCTGAAAGTGCCGGTTCTGTGTACTTGAGGCCGACGGTTTGCAGATAGTAAGCGAGGAACAGAAAAATACCCGCCACGATTCCGTAGTTTATCTGTGATCTTTTAAGTTTTTTAAGCTTCCTGAAGATGAATGGAGCCATGACGGCTACTGTTATCAGGAAACGAAATGATAAAAAGACCGTAGGGGAAAGGTACAGGAATACTTCCTTTATAACCGGGAAAGTAACGCCCCATATAAACGTTACAACCAGAAGAATGCCGACTCCCGCTATTTCCCTGGAATTCATTCTATTTCAGCATCGAATAAAGCACTGCAGGATCCCTGAGAATTACCCCTATGAGTACCTTGGACGGGTAATCGATATCCCCGGTTCTATTGATCACATCGAGAATCTTCCTGTTTGAAATGAAGTTGTATATCCTGTCGAATGAACGATCGTTTATCCTGGAGAAAATAGACTGGACAAACCCATCAATCTTAAGTTCATTTCCAATTTTTTTCAGCAGCATTTTCCTGTAGCTTCTCAAGGAATTTACATATTCTTCCTGATCCAGAGCATCATTTACCGCCAGGGATGCCATATGTGAGGATAGTAACCCCGTATAAATACCTCCTCCTGAAAGTGGCTTGGCAACGCCTGCTGCATCGCCAACGAGGACAGTACGGTATCCATATAATTTCCTCGTTACAGATATTGGTATGCCGGCTCCGGTTATGCCTATGATCCTGTTTTCCCCGAATCTTGAAATCAGCCTGTCCATATACGGACGCGGAGATGACCTGTAACTTCCTGTGCCTATCCTGGTGATATTTCCTCCAGGCACAGACCATCCAAAGAAGCCATGTGTAACGGATGATCCGAGATAAACATCAACGCTGTCCTGATCATCCTTCTCCATGGCAACATCGTACTGCAGCGTCGATACGATTTTCCCAGGCCTCAGGTCGAACACATCGCGCCTTACGATGCTGTTTATCCCGTCTGCGCCAATGACGATTCTGGAACGTTCTTCCTTGATGTTTCCATTTTCCCTGAATGTAACTTCACAGCCTTCACGGTTTACGCGGACTTTTGTTGCCCTTGCATTGATCCTCAGATCGGCTCCTCCAGAAATGGAGAGCGCTGCTGCATCTTTATCAAATGAATCCCTGTAAAGGACTATTGTTTCCTCGTTTTTTTCTATATGTATTGATTTGCCCCCAGGGAAAAAAACGTTTGCGCCATGAACTATATTTGCGATGCTCTTTGTAGGCACGTAGTCAAGGACTCTTTTGGATACAAGCCCGGTACATTCGACGGGCTTTCCGATCTCCCTGTGTTCCTCCAGCTGCAGAACACTGTATCCCATCTTTGAGAGTCTGTATGAAATATATGAGCCTGCCGGACCACCGCCAACAACTATTACATCCTTCACAGGATTAAGATAGAATTTTAGATAATAAGCTTTTATAATTTATTCGTTCATGGAGAAATATAAAAACGAGTTTCGCCTCCTGAATATTTATTCTCAATAAAAAAATAAATACTGCCTTGCATATACACAATTGATACAAATGGGACTCAGCAAACGAGACCTTAGCAGAAAGCGAAAAAGCCTGGAATCGAAACTGGAAGAACTTCAAGAAAAAGTTAAAAAAAATCCGCTCAACAAAACATTGCAATCAGAGGTTGAAGATCTCAAGAAGAAGATTGAAAAATTGGAGTGATTTTCCGTAAACAGAAATATAAAATGATGATTTTTTAGGTAGATTCTTTAAATAAACAGGATCTTTACTTCAAAAAGTTGTAAAAAATTTTGATTCTACAGTAGTTTTTCAATAGAATCTCTGAGCTCTTTTAATTTTCTGGAATAGCTTTCGTTGCCTTTGATTTTTTCAGCGTTGTCCTTAAGATAATTCATGTAATCGTTTATTCTTGCGATGACGTCATCTATACTGCTTATTCCTTCATCCACTCCATAGAAATTTCCGAAGCCAAGCATACCAATCATGTCTTTCCCCTTCTGAGTCAGGGAGTAGTATTTTTTATTGTCCCTTTCCTTTGACACAAGGTAACCCTCTTCCTCCATCGATCTCAGTATCGGATATACGGCTCCAGGAGATGGCCTCCATCTTCCAAGTGTAGCGTCCTCCATTGTTGACATTATATCCGCACCTGTTTTTTCTCCGCTGGATATTATCCTGAGTATCCAGTACCTTATTCCCACAAAGCCATGCGATCTATTCCAGTTGTGCCCTGATGGGCCTCTCATTCCACCATACATGTTTTTCATCTCTCAAATTATAGATATCTTTTTTTAGATATCGATAATAAGATATACAATACTGATATTTAAACATTGCCTGATTGAATACGGAACCGCAGAATCATAGCTACCGATTCATATTCATTTTAATTTTCCATATAATTCATAATACTAACTTTACGGATATATAAAAGAGACATGGCCTGAGAATTTAAAGAACAGGGAATAAGCGCTATTCCATCCTTAGAGATAGCCTAAATCACAGAAAATAATACGGGTTCGTTTCCGGCGTAGCTGCAATATCTACGACTGTATCAACACTATTCACATAGTATTTTTCAAGCCTGTACGTTTCATCCACTTTATTAAGAAGTATAGCATCACAATTTTTAACGTTTATTTCATACCCGAACAGATTCAAGATCAGATTCATAACGCCACCATGCGATACGAGAAGTTTGTCATCACCGGTTTTCCCGGCCACCAGCATTGCCCTCGCAACTCTCGAACGGAAATTATCCAGTTTTTCCGATCCGCCAACCAGGTCCAGCAGCCTTGAGGTTATGGTCATGTTTGGCATTGAAAGCTTCAACGGTATCTCTTCGTATCTCAGGCCCTCAATAACCCCGATGCCTCTTTCCCTGAGCAATGGATCCCTCCTGATTTCATGTATCTTTGTTATTTCTCCTATTATTTCTGCTGTATTCACGGCTCTTGGCATATCACTTGTATAAATTGCTCCTATTCCGGCCATTTTTATAAACTTGCCAAGCCTTTCAGCCTGTTCCCTCCCATTTTCGGTCAGTGATCCTTCGAATCCCTGCCATATGCCTTTTTTATTTTTATCCGTTTCTCCATGCCTTGCAATCCAAATTTTCATTGTAGTCACTTTTAGTTAGTATGTACCTTATACAGATAATCTTTTTCAACATATTATATATGAAAGTATATAGGTATATACGATAAGAAAGCATTATTCCTGTTCGCCGGGATCTTACGCTTTCCAGAAATAACTATGAGTAAATGGGCCCGGAAAATTATATTAAAAACGCATAGCCTGATGGCTGAATGCCAGAATTTCATGGCAAATGATATATCTATAAAAGATATGTTCAAAAATGCCACTGATAATTGCATCAACAGAGGATGAGGCCAGCATGAGTATGTTTTCATACCTGCTGGATAATTATGACTTCAGGGAAGATCAGGGAAGATTTCTTTACAGAGATTTTGAAATGATTAAAATCAATACGAACCACATTTATTACGATACAGATTTTGATTCTAAATACGGATACATCATCTTTCTTTCGAAGCATTCATCAGCGGCCGGAATAAAATCCATGACCGCCCATCCGACTGGCAATTTTGGAGATTCAAAACTCGGAGGAAAACCTAAAACCCTGAATCTGAGCGATCCGTACCATATGTCAGGTGTTCTTAGAAAAATGGCTGAAACCTATGCTGGCAGAGAGTTTGAGGTAACGTTTGAAGCTACGCATCATGGGCCGATCGTAAATCTCCCCAATTTCTTCGTGGAAATAGGAACAACGAGGGAGGAATGGACAGACAATGAGGCGCTGTCAACGGTAACCGATGCAGTAATAAATCCTGATGACAGGGATTATCCAGCTTTTCTTGCGATTGGAGGCGGCCATTACGCACCAAAGATAACGGAGTACTTCAAGAAAAACGAAGTAAATATAGGGCATATAATATCTAAACATGATCATGATGCGCTTGAAAAATACCAGATCATCGATGCGATCAAAAAAACACCGGGATTCAAGGGCATAATAATGGATAAGAAAGGTACAAGGGGAAACGTCAGGTCCATGGTGAAGGATATAGTTGATGAAGAATCCCTGGAACTTATACAGATATAGATTTTTTAATACGTATCGGTTTTAGGAATATAATGAAACAATAAAAGGTACAAATAAAGATGATTTTGGTATGACGGATTCGAAAAAGCGTATCGATGGATCGAAATCTCTTGGATCGCCTTATATGCGTATATATTATGTTTATTTGAAGCAGGATGATCCAAAAAAATCAACAATGAGAAAGCTGGAAAGATTCGGCTACGCAAAAAGAATCGACCTTGGCGGAATCCGAAAAAAACTTGCCCTTACCCCGTATTCAAGGGTATTTATCTCTAGCGAGGACCGGATCATATATGATCATTCCGGGCTATGCGTAATTGATGGATCCTGGAATAGAATAGAAAGCATAAAAAATTTTGAATTCGAGAACTCCAGGAGGCTTCCAAAGCTTGTAGCCGCGAATCCTGTCAACTATGGAAAGGTTGAGATATTATCTTCTGTGGAAGCGATTTCTGCCGCACTTTACATAATGGGATACAAGGATTATGCAATCAGAATACTCTCGAAATTTTCATGGGGCCTGAACTTCATAAAACTTAACAAAAACCCGCTCGATGATTATTCATTGTCTAAAAGAATCGACATGGAGGATACCGAGAAGCTTTATTTCTGAGATTTATTTTTCTTATATATCACCGGGCAAGTTTTTTCCACTGGCCGTTTTCAAGCGAATAATAGCCATTTGAATATTCTCTGAAAATATTTTCGATCTTATTACGGTACATATCCGGTACGAGGGAAAAGGGAATCTTTTCCCCATTTAGAATGTGTATGCCTTCAACGTGCGTCTCCTCTTTCTTTCCATCAAAAACGCTTTCTTTAAGATATGTGAGTTCGCTTGGATCTATCCTCATATCGGCACTTTCAAGAATTGCCTTAAGATCCCGTACATTCTCGCTGCTGTATCCGATATCCCCAGGATTCCCCCCTGCATTCAGCACAAAAAGAAGGATGCCAAGGCATTTGGTGCACGTGCCGCATGGTTTTATTTCCTTCCCCTCATATCTGCATAGATGACACGATCTTTGATTTCTGAAAAGATCCGGATACCTCCTTACAAGAATTTTTTCCACCATGGTTCCAAATACAGGATAAACGATGGAAAAAACAGTTGAATTAATTCCGGATATCCTGAAGTATTCTGACAGGGTGTTGTTAAAATCATTCGTTTGATCGTAAACGCCATAATAATGCTTTATGCCATTGTATGGTTTCTCGTATACTGGATCGTCGAACTCGTCACCCAGTATTATATTCCCTATTGAATGATTCCTGACATACGGGATCATGGAAAATATGAAAACTGGAAATATAAACATCTGTATAGGGTAACTGTCAGCTTTTTTCTTTATTTCGGATCTGTTAAGCACCTTCATGGAATTGTTCATAAAACTGTAGAACCTGTCAACGTTTGACCAGACCTTATGGGTATTTTCAATATTCCTGCTGAAATAATCGTATGCAACCTTTGCAGTTTTCCAGTGACCGCCAGACTCATTGAAAAAGACAGGATAGGTTTCCGAACCAACTTCCTTCATTATTCCGTATGAAAGAAGGCTTTCCTTTCCGCCGGATGAAAGTATCATGGATCTGTTTTTTTCTGTTGGCCATGGTTTTCCTGGTTCGGTGAATGACTTCGCTGATATTATAGTATCCCCTTCAGCGTTTTTCTGTGTTACATCGGTATCTGAGGGCAAATAGGCTTCATTAAAAAAGTTGTACCTCCTCCTGACTATGCTGTTGATAAAAGTTTCAACGTTATTTATTTTTATAAATTTCTTTATCAGATCAAAACTGAACTGATCGATAGGAAAATTAAGATATATTTCCTTTGTGAAATAGGCATAGTTTATGGTAGGCATTGCAAGTATAATGCCCGCGATCCTGCTGTCTATATCTATATCCTCGTCATAGGTGAAAAATAATTTAAAATCACGGCCATCAACGTTTATATCCCCTGAAATACGCCTTTTTTCAAGGCTGTCCAGGGATACAGTTATCCTGTTGAAAGACCGGACCCTTTCGTAATACATTGTCATAATGTAGCACTGTCTATTTCTCTTGTTACATTCGAAAGGCGCTGCAAAGGATCGAAGACGGGTATTCCATATATGGATTCAAGGCGACTCTTTTCCTCCTTTATCATGGATTCCGTCATGTTCTCAGTATTCAGGGCTATCGCTATAACTTTTTTGTTTGAAAGAAGCTCGAGTATTTTTATGTACTTCTCCAGTGGGGGTATTGGATACCCTTCAAATCCGTCAAAATACTTTCTCATGGGTGCGTGCTGGAGTATGATGGCGTCAGGCCTTGTGGCGCCAATGATCTCAAAGCTTCCCGGATATGCGGGATGCAGAACAGATCCCTGGCCCTCTATAAACATGTAGTCCGGCCTTTCCCTGTCCCATGCATCGACAGCGGCGCTTTCTATGGCACCAGCAACAAAATCATTTATGATGGCATCCATGACTACTGTGTATCTGAAACCCTGCATCCATGATGTCTGTCCGGTTCCTATCATCACGCTTTTCTTTCCAAGGCCGTTCATAGCCCTGTTTAAGTATATTGCAGTGGTTCTCTTGCCTATAGCGCTGTCCGTGCCAAGAACGGCTATTTTTTTCGACTTTACCTCGCTGATTCTTCCGGTAAAGAAATATTTCTTGTCCTTGAAAATTTTCCTGACATCCGTTATTTTAGATTTTGAACGCAGTGCAAGTTTTGAGAATTCCGGATCCTCGCTTATGAACTCATGAAGGCCGCTTACTATATTCATCCCGTAGTTTATCGCAGTCCTTATGTATGGACGGTAGTTATCAGGAAGGATTCCGCCATCGCTTGCGATCCCAACTATAAGTGTTCCGGCCCCATTTTCAATAGATTCTTCAATGCTGCTTATTATCGGGATGCCTTTTGCTGTGCCGCTTAAGATAAGCCCTGCATCCTTCCCGGCATACCTGGAATCTATAACTGAACTTATTTTATATCTCTTGCTGTACCTTACCAGCCCATTTGCTGTTTTTCCATAGGTTGTTGCAAAAACTCCTTCAGATAAAATTGATGCATTTTCCATTATGATCTCCTCCCGGTGATTACAGAAACGATAACATCGTCTCTTTTTACTCTCATGTGCTTTATAGCCGCAACGGCCGAAGCCGATGCGGGCAATGAATTCAACCCTTCCTTATAATAAATTAAGTTTGAATATTGAATCATTTCCTCATCAGATACGTATATCGCGGATCCCCTGCTCTTATAGATTGACCTGAGGGCGTCGTCGCCGTCGAACGAACGGTAGGAAATGAGCGGCTCGTTGATATCCGTTTCTTTAAGCGATTTAGGATTTATATCAACTGCCCTGCTGTATCCGTGCTTAAAAGCATTCACAATAGGGTTTCCATTTTTCGTACTGACGCCGATCATTTTCGGAAGCTTCGATATATATCCTTCTGAAAACAGATGTTCAAACCCTGCAAATATGCCTGCCAGTGTAGTTCCATTTCCGACAGGGACAATCACATAGTCAGGATCTCTCATTATAGCTTCGTATATTTCCGTCGCTATGGTTGAATACATCATCTTGTCTATGTAAGAATTCCTTGAACCGGGACTGGCGTCATAATAACCGTTAGCATCCGAAAAATCGTGAAGATACTCAACAGTTTCCTCATATTTACCGTCGTAGTATAAAATTTCAGCGTTCTGTGACTGAATGAAACCCGACCTTTCATGGGAATAGTCTTTCGGAATGCCTATAATAGATTTCACTCCATAGGCATTTGCAAAATAGGCTATAGAGGCCCCATAATTGCCGCAGGTCCCGACAGTTATGCCGTTGTAACCATTGTGTATGGCATTAACAACATGCGCTTCTGAAATCCTGTCTTTCTGTGTTCCTGTTGCATTAGCCCCCTCGAACTTTAAAAAAAGGTTGTCCAGATTAAGGGCTTTACCAAGTGCATACGCTTTTATTGTGGGCGTACGCCCCGGTGGTTTTGCTTCTGAACTTAGTATTTCTTCCATATTTTCCACCAGTACTGATACTGGTATGACAAGTTAATGCGCATCCATATTTAAGAATTTTCTATTTATATACCGGCTTCGCCACAGGAATAGAAAATCATTTTCATGGTATCAAATTCCAGATTCCGCCTCATACTCTCATTTGAAGTAAAAAAATTATGGCATTGCCTCATTCTGAGAGAAATAACGCATATTTTATTCCGGTTCTTACCTTGATTTTTTAAAATTCATTAATAAATTTAGGAAATTGTCCTTAATCCCGGAAGGGTATTGCTGATTCGCCCAAGAATCGATAATGTCATCTGGGTTTATATGGTCTAGTTTTTTAGCTTTTCATCGGCATCATCCGGCTTTCTATAATCGATCTGGTACGGTTTCGCATTCTTCGTCATGAAGTCGTTGCGTATCTTCCTCACCTGCTTCTCGATATATTCTATACAGAAACGAGTCCTTATCAGATATACGATATCAGCAAGGAACCGCAAATCTTTCGATTCCAGTATACCCTTGAGATCCTTTTTTTGATCGTACGTGCATTTCATTTATTTACGATAGATAAGAATCTATAGGTGCCAGTCGTAAAATGCCTGTACACATAAGCCTAAAACCCGCTTTGCTATAATAGGAAATGTACTTAGGAATATCAGAATCGTTTATTTTTCATGGAACAAACTGTAAATTGACATTAATATCAAAAAACGTGTTTATATAATGGATTCAGCTTCATTACAGGTATTGCACTTTGAGAGTATTGTAGCGATTGCTGCTTTAAGTATGATATTTAAAATAATAATTATATATATAGACGAATAACAGAAAAAAATATTAGCATTTTTGTAGTTGTGCAATTAAAGACAATAATATATATTAAAATTCATAATATTTTTGGAAAAAACCGATAGTCAATGATCATATATGATCAAAAGACTCTCTCTAATTTAATAAAACCGGAGAGGGATGGTTATATTTATATATAGAACGTAAATGCCTAAACAGGTGCATTTTAATGGTTAGTTTGGAAGAAGCGCTCTTGGCTATTGCGGCATCAATAGCGATTGCTGGCGGACTTATAGGTACAGGCATGGCCCAGCAGGGCATTGGAGCCGCTGGTATGGGAATAATTGCTGAAAAGCCTGAAAAGTTCGGTCAGGTCTTATTCTTTTTTGTGATACCTGAAACTCTTTGGGTAATAGGCCTTGCTCTTGGAATCATTCTGCTGCTTCACATAATTTGATGGATATGCCGCTTGAAGATCTGATCAAGGATGTGGAAAGCAAGACTGAGAATCAAAAAAAGGCTATTCTTAGGGATACCGATTCGAAGGTAGAACAGCTAAACAGGGAGAAGGATCGGATTATTGCCCAGATGATCGCTGAATACGAAACCAGGAAAGCGAACGAAGCAAGGAAAAGAGAGGAAACTATAATAGATAAGGCGAATATAGAAGCGAGAATCGTATTGCGGGACAGGATAAAAGAGGTAATAGATAAAAATATAGAGAGGGCGGACGAGATTATTGCGAATATCCGTAAATATAAGGATTACAGGAACCTGCTTAATGACATGATAGCGGTTTCTGTGAATATGCTGGGGAATGACTGCATAATAAATGTGGATGACGCTGATAAGGATCTTGTTACCGGTTCGAATCTGAAGTACGGAAAAGTCGATGAATATGGGGGAGTTCTCAGCACTTCAAAAAATGGGGATGTGGAGATCGACCTGCGCTTATCAAAAATAATGGGAGAAATTAATGAGAGAATACGGACAAAGTTATATTCTCAGATAGAGGGCTGACGATGGATTCTACGTACGTTGGATCTTATGGAAGGTTGAAGGTATACGGTACTGATTTCCTCAATCGAGATTTTTTAGTGGCACTTGCAGAAACTGATAAAGCTTCAGATGTATCGTCTGCGATATATGGCACTGTGTATAAAGAAGATTACGACGCCCTGTCTGCTGTTTACAAGGATCCGGAGCTAACCCAGATGGCAATAAACCGTCATCTCCTTAGAATGAATAAGCTTGTTCTCTTTGCATGCCCTCCACTTGCAAAAAATGCTGTTGTTTCATACCTTTCAAAGTGGGATGTTGAGAATATAAAGACCATTATTTCATCCAAATTTCTGTCTCACAATATTAGTGAAACGGAGGTTTTTCTGATGAGTTTTAGAAATGTGCCGCTTGGAATGATCGGTAGCCTGATGGTTGCTGAGGACTACAGGAACATGATGGCAATGAGTTCCATAGAAGCTATAGTAAACTATCTGACTAGGTTTGGCTATGGATCATTCATGATGCAGCACATGGAGGATTACAGGAAGACTGGTGATATATCTCCAATGCTTTATTCCCTTGATAAGTACTATTATTCCAACCTTATTGAGAATCTCAAGTTCTACAATGGGGACGAGGGGCCGGTCATGGGCTATGTAAGGTCTGAAATAGATATAAATAACCTTACCACTGTCCTGAAGGCCAAGACCCTGCACCTTGATTATGGCAGATTTTCGTCCGGCCTTGTACCTTACGGAAATATACCGGTAGAAAAACTGTCAGAGGTGTATTCTTCCAGTGATGTTTCTGGCATAGTAGACGGTGTTCGCCAGTATTTTGATCTCGAGGTTGCCAGGAAGGCATTCCTTGAGGATGGTAATGTGTACCATTTTTATGCAGTATTGAAGAAAATAGTATATGAAAAGTATATAAATTCACTTTCCTCGCTTCCGCTCTCCCTTGATAGCCTCTTTTATTTCATGATACGGGCAGAAAATGAAAGAAACAATATAAGGGCCATCTACCTTTCAAAAGTATACGGGCTTGAAAAAGAGACGATATATGATCTTTCAACCTTTTCTTAAGGTGATTTATGGATAATTGCATAACTGTTGTAGGAGAACGCGAAATTGTTCTTGGTTTCCGCCTTTTAGGTGTTACCAATACGATAATTGCTGAAGGCGAAAAAAGTGTCGAGAAATTCCTGGAAGTTTTTGAAAAGCCTTCCTGTTCTTTAATAATTGCGTCCGAAAATATAAAGGATAAGCTGGACAGGAAAGTTCTCAGAAACGTTGAAACCTCATCCAGGCCGCTTGTGGTATTCATTCCACTGCCTGGCCATCAGGAAGAGGAATCCATTGAAGAAATGGCAAAGAGAATTCTTGGAATAGATATAGGATCTGTGTAGGGGTGTAACAAATGGGAAAAATAGTTAGAGTTTCCGGGCCTGTTGTTGAGGCTTTAGATGTTGAAGATGCAAAGATGTACGATGTTGTCAAAGTTGGAAGCATGGGGCTTATAGGGGAAATCATAAAAATAGATCGTAACAAGTCAACTATACAGGTCTATGAGGATACCGCGGGCATAAGACCGGATGAACCTGTTGAGAATACAAAACAGCCGCTTTCGGTGGATCTGGGGCCGGGGCTTTTGAAATCCATATATGACGGTATTCAGAGGCCTCTTGACGTTATCAGGGAAACTTCCGGCAACTTCATAGCAAGGGGGCTTAATCCATATCCGCTTGACAGGAAGAAGAAATGGGATTTTGTTCCGGTTGCAAAAGAAGGCGAATCGGTTAATCCGGGGCAGGTACTGGGAACCGTTCAGGAAACGTCGCTTATTGTGCACAAGATAATGGTTCCGCCTGGAGTCTCAGGGAAAGTCGAGATGATCTCCAGCGGGCCACACGTAATAGATGATGTGGTGGCCATAATTTCCACAGGCAACGGGAAGCGCGAAGTAAAAATGGTGACCCAGTGGCCCGTGAGGGTGGCAAGATCCGTAATGAAAAAACTTCCACCGGAACTGCCCCTCGTAACAGGGCAGAGGGTTATTGATATGCTGTTTCCGGTAGCAAAGGGCGGTACAGCTGCAGTCCCCGGGCCTTTTGGCAGCGGGAAATGCGTTTCAGGGGATACACCTATTTTACTCGCTGAAGGTTCCGTAGAAAAAATATCGGCCCTTTATGATAGGATGAAAACCGATCCCGGATCGGTTGTGAAAATGGATGGGTATGAGGAGATAATAAGACTCCAAAAACCGCTTGGAATTTACTCGCTTTACAACGGTAAGATAAGGAGAAGCAGTACAAGGATTCTGTACAGGGGAAAATCAAATGAAATGATCAGGATAACCACTGAAAGCGGGAGGGAAGTTACCGTTACGCCGGTACACAAACTTTTCAAAATCGAAGGCGGAGAGATAAAGGAGACCATGGCTAAAGAACTGAAAGCCGGCGATTACATATCATCAGTTAAAAGATATGATGATATTAATGAGATAACATCGCATAAATGCCTTTACAGGCTGTGGCCCAGTACGGTTGAGGAAAACGGCAGGTATGCCATCAAGGCGCCTGACCACTACAAGCAGGCGGAGATTTCTTATGCACTCTCTGCGAACGGCATTGATCATAGCCTTGTCAAAGGTAAGGGCGAATACACGGTTTACCTTAACAGCTCTTCAGGAGCTTTGAATGACGATGTGATTATTCAGGGCACACAGATCACCGGCGAATCCAGTGGGGAATTGATCGATGGGAATGAAGAGCAGAAAAACGATGGGGTCTTTTCATACGTATTTCCTGATAGGATAGTTTCTGTGAAGACTATGTATGGAACATTCGATGTATACGACCTGTCCGTTCCGGAATATGGCATGAATTTTGTTGGCGGGTACGGGGGAATACTCCTGCATAACACCGTTATACAGCATCAGCTTGCAAAATGGAGCGATGCCAGCATAGTCGTTTACATAGGATGCGGAGAACGTGGCAATGAAATGACCGAGATACTCACCACGTTTCCAGAACTGAAGGATCCTAAAACCGGGCAGCCACTTATGGATCGAACCGTTCTTATAGCAAATACATCGAACATGCCCGTTGCTGCCAGGGAAGCCAGCATATATACAGGCATAACCATAGCCGAATATTACAGGGATATGGGATACGATGTTGCCCTCATGGCTGATAGTACCTCAAGATGGGCCGAGGCTTTGAGGGAAATATCTGGAAGGCTTGAGGAGATGCCTGGAGAGGAGGGTTACCCTGCATATCTTGGCAGGAGAATATCGGAGTTCTACGAAAGATCAGGAAGGGCCAGACTAATTTCTCCGGATGACCGGTATGGATCAATAACCGTGATAGGTGCAGTATCTCCTCCGGGCGGTGATATATCAGAACCGGTTTCACAGAACACTCTCCGTGTCACCAGGGTATTCTGGGCCCTTGACGCTTCCCTCGCCAACAGGAGGCATTTCCCTTCAATAAACTGGCTTAACAGTTACTCACTTTATACAGAGGATCTTGAAAAATGGTACAACGACAATGTTCAGAAAGAATGGAACGATTTGCGCGAGGAAGCCATGACGATCCTGCAGCGGGAAAGTGAACTTCAGGAAGTGGCACAGCTTGTCGGTTATGATGCCATGCCAGAAAAGGAGAAAGCGATACTCGATGTTGCAAGGATGATACGCGAGGACTTTCTCCAGCAGAGTGCATTTGATGATATTGATGCATACTGCTCCCTTGATAAGCAGTTCATGATGATGAAAGCAATAATGGAACTCAATAAATATCAGAACATGGTGCTTGACAAGGGGCTTACAATGGAAAATGTAGTCAATTTGCCAGTAAGGGAAAAGATATCCAGGATGAAAATTGTACCTGAAAATGAGATAAAAGCTTATTTTGAGGATACTATGAATGAGGTCCATAGTGAGTATGGGGTACTCGTAGGTGAAAAAAATGCCGAAGCTCATATATAAATCTGTTTCAGAGGTAAGTGGCCCGCTGCTGTTTGTTGAAAAGGTCCCGAATGCAGCATACAACGAAATGGTGGAAATTGAACTGGAAAACGGTGAGGTAAGGCAGGGGCAGGTCCTTGATACCAGAAGCGGCCTTGCAGTCGTGCAGGTTTTTGGCGTTACACAGGGTATAGGAACCGCCGGAACTAAGGTTAGATTCTCAGGAGAAACTGCCAGGCTTCCAATATCCGAGGATATGCTCGGGCGCGTTTTTAATGGGCTCGGGAATCCTATTGACGGCGGCCCTGCAATTATGTCAAAGGAACGGCTTGAGATAACAAGTAATGCCATAAACCCGTACTCAAGGGAGGAACCTTCGGAATTCATTGAAACGGGAATCTCCGCCATAGATGGCATGAACACCCTTGTCAGGGGACAGAAACTGCCCATATTTTCAGGTTCAGGCCTTCCACATAACCAGATAGCCGCCCAGATAGCAAGGCAGGCAAAGGTGCTTGATTCAAGCGAGAATTTCGCGGTTATATTCGGCGCCATGGGAATAACAAGCGAGGAGGCTAATTATTTCACCAACCAGTTCAGGGAGACGGGGGCTCTTTCCCGATCTGTCATGTTCCTGAATCTGTCATCGGATCCTTCCATGGAGAGGATAATATTGCCAAGAATTGCCCTGACAACTGCAGAATACCTTGCATTTGAGAAGGAAATGCATATACTTGTCATCCTTACGGACATGACAAATTACTGTGAGGCGCTACGTGAAATATCGTCTGCACGTGAGGAGGTACCCGGAAGAAGGGGTTACCCGGGATACATGTATACGGATCTCAGTACAATATATGAGAGGGCTGGAAAACTTAAAGGAAACAAGGGATCAATAACGCAGATACCCATACTTACAATGCCTGGAGACGATATAACGAATCCTGTGCCGGATCTCACTGGTTATATAACAGAGGGGCAGATAGTTATTTCAAGGGACATGAACAGGAGCGGGATATACCCCGGAATAGATGTACTCCTTTCACTGTCAAGGCTCATGAACCAGGGCATAGGAAAGGGGCATACAAGGGAAGACCATCGGGGCCTTGCAGATCAGCTCTATTCTGCGTATGCCACTGGAAAGGATTTCAGATCGCTTACCGCCATAGTCGGTGAAGAAGCGTTGAGCCAGAATGACAGGAAGTATCTCAATTTCGCAGATACCTTTGAAAACCGGTACCTTAAACAGGACATAAACGAGGATAGGAGCATAGAGGAAACCCTTGATCTTGGATGGGATCTTATTGCGGATCTGCCGGTATCTGATATGAAACGTGTAAAGCCTGAATATATCAAGAAATATGGAAAGTGGAAACAGCCAGCTGAAAGCTGATGTTCATGGTTTGCAATATGGAATCGTAATGGAAATTCCGCCGTTAAATTGAAAAGGAGTGAAATATGGATATAAGGCCAACAAGGATTGAACTCATACGTACAAACAGGAGGATAAAGCTTGCCAGGAAAGGACTTGATCTTCTCAAGATGAAGAGATCCGCACTCGTCTTCGAGTTTCTTCAGATAAGCAGGAGCATACGTGGCATGAGGGAAAATTTAAGAAAGAATGTTGCCGAAGCCCTGGAAGTGATAAAAATTGCAGAGGTCCTGAGCGGCATAATGAATCTTGAGATGATAGCAAATATGTCATCTGATACAAGCATAAACATCAGTTCAAGGAATGTAATGGGCGTTCCGATTCCAGAACTTAACCTGAATTACAGCCTTTCCATACTCTCAGACGTTTACAGGGCCGAGTCTGTTCCTGTTGCAATAAACGATTCAATTTCAAAATTCCAGAATGTTTTCACATCCCTGATTCAAATCGTTGAGAAAGAGAACGCCCTTAGAAATCTCCTTGTTGAGATAGACAGGACAAAGAGAAGGAGCAATGCCATAGAGAACATACTTATTCCCAGGCTGGAATATCAGGCGAAAACCATAAAAATGATGCTTGATGAGAGGGAACGCGACACATTCACAACGCTAAAGATAATAAAGAGAAAGATTGAGGCTGAAAATGAAAGTTAAATATCCTTACAATTATAAACAGTATATAAAACCGGTAAGCTTTGATGATATCAGAGGAAATAGTGTTGTGAAGAAATTTATAAAGATACAGCGCCTAGTCATGCTTATAAATATTATTTCTGCGGCGGTGGCCATAGCCTTGTTATGGGGTGAATTGTAATGGACGATATTGAGACTTTAAAGGTAATTAAGGAGAAGGAGACTTCATCTGAAGATGAGATAAAACAGCTTAAGGCGGATCAGGAGAGGATCCTGGCAGAGGTCGGGAAGAAGAATAATGAGGAGATTGAGAACAAGAAGAGGGAACTGGAGATTGATTATGAAAAATACATTGAATCTGCAGTTAAAGCCGCCGAGGAAAAGGCGCAATCGATCATCGACGATGCGAAAAACAAAGCAAAACTTATTGACTTGAACCTGGACGATGCGGGAATAAAAAAACTTGTATTTGAAACACTGGAAGAATACCTGGGGGATTAAATATGCTGAAACCTGAGAAGATGGTGAAGATAAGGGTGATAGCGTCATCTGAAAGGAAGGATGCTGTGATATCGGCTCTTCATGATGCGGGAGTTATGCAGATAGAGGATGTTAGCCCTGAGATTTCGTCCATCCTTAATGTTGAAAAGAACGAATCATACGTGAAAGAAATAAGCGAATATCTCCAGAAGTTCAGGGGATATGAAAATTTTCTCCCCCCTTCAAAGGTTGAAAATAAGGTAAAATTCAGCTCCGTAGATGATATTTTAGCTGCAGCTAAGTCAATAAACCTTGATGACGACCTGAAGATGATACATAACAAACAGGAAGACATCGGATCTACACTCCGGGATATCCAGAATCGCCTCTTTGCCCTCAACTATATAAAGAATATAGACACTGACATGTCCATATTCAACGGTAACGAATATTCATCATATATCATTCCTGCTGAAAAGATTGATACATCTCCTTTCTCCAGATCAGGGGCAAAGGTAATGACGTTCGATGGTTTTTATATCGTCACCGTAAAGAAAACAAGCGTGGAGGATGTTGCAAAGATTGCAGGCGGGATGAAGGTGCAGATGATTCACATCCCGGAAATGCGGGGAAAGCCTGCGGACAATATTAAAAAACTTGATGGTATAAAGAAAGTATTGGAGGAAAAACTTGACGGGATAAACCAGTCCCTTAAAAAGATATCAGAAAGGTATTATGAGAAAATAGTCCAGATACGGGAAGCTCTGGAAATAGAGGCAAAAAAATCCGAAGTTAGTAATCGTTTCATGGGAACAGAATACACGTTCACAATGGAGGGCTGGATACCTGCAAAGGATTATGATTCCATAGTTAGACTGCTTGAAAACATAACAGAGAAGAGAATAATTGTCAGCAAAGTAAAAACCGATGAAATTCCGCCGACTCTCTTCAATAATCCTAAGAGAATAAGCCTTTTTGAGTTTTTCATAAAGTTTTATTCCCTGCCGCAGGGGACAGAATATGATCCTACGCTGATATTTGCCCTTGTTTTTCCAATTTTCTTCGGCTTCATGGTTGGGGACTGGGGGTACGGGCTGATAATACTGTTTATTTCCCTTTTCATAATACACCGTATTGATCATCCGCCCTCAAAAAGCCATATTCCTAAAGTAATTTCAAGATTCGTGCTTATGATAATGAGTGCAAATTCCCTTAAAATACTGGCAAAAGCCCTCATACCTTCATCTATAGTTGCCGTTGTGGCCGGGCTTTTATTCAATGAATTCTTCGGTTTCCACCTGCTTCCCTTCACGGTATTCCCGGTATACACAGTCCTTCCAAAACTGATGCTGATAGCGGGATACATAGGCCTGTTCATGGTTTCATTTGGCTTTATACTGGGATTCACCCTTGATATGTCCGCCGGAGATAAAAAAGGAGCCATGGATAGAATTGGGTGGCTTCTCTTTGCGATTGGGATATCGGTTGTTGGACTGAACCTTATACACCACGATCTTACGCTTGTATATCCGGCCGGATTGCTGACTTATATAGGTATTGCCTTCATTATCATCGGTCTTCCATTGATAATGATAAAGGAGAAATCGCAGGGATTCATAGAGATGCCTTCAATAATAAGCCACATACTTTCATATCTCAGGCTTGTCGGTATACTAATAGCATCCGTTGTTATTGCAGAAATAATCGATCTCGTCTTCATGAAAAGTGTAGTATCCCATTCAATCGGTCTAGCTGTGCTCGGTATCATAATACTGATATTCGGGCAGCTGTTTAACATCGTCCTTGCTGTATTTGAACCTGGCATACAGGGGGCCCGACTTATATATGTAGAGTTCTTCTCGAAATTCTACAAGGGTAACGGGCATTATTTCAGGCCGCTTAAGACAAACAGGAAGTATACATTAGATGGTTACGAATACAAGACGGATGTAAAGAACTGATTATTTTCATTTTTATAAATACTATATTTTTTTATTCTTATAAAATAACATAAAATCACTGAAGAGATAAAAGTTTAAAGGCGCTGATGATACCTGTAATGGTATGTACCCTTACAGCAGTCTATCTGCAGACGCGGCCATTGACTGTTGGCAGGATTCTCCAGATTCGCTGCCTTCTTCAGGGCGCGGGGTGTGTATTTTATGAAAATAGGTGTTGTAGGTTTCCAGGGAGACGTACAGGAGCACATTGATATTCTTAAAAAAATAAGGCTTAGAATAAAAGATCTTGAAATTGTCAATGTGAAAAGGAAATCTGATGTTAGTGCTGTTGATTCTATAATAATACCTGGTGGCGAGAGTACAGCGATATACAAGCTCATAAAGGAATACGGCATATACGATTCCATAGTTGAAAAAGCACGTGCAGGGATGCCGGTCATGGCGACATGTGCCGGCCTGATAATCACAGCAAAGGATACTGGCGACGAGAGAGTCAATGGCATGGGTTTGCTTGATATTACAGTGAAGAGGAATGCCTATGGAAGGCAGGTAGATTCTTTTGAAACAGATCTTGAGATAAAGGGAATAGGCAAATTTCCAGGTATTTTTATAAGAGCACCTGAAATAGAAGATGCCGGAAAGTCCGAAATTCTTGCCACTTTTAATGGAAAGCCCGTTATTGTGAGGGAAGGTAACGTTATCGGAATGACATTCCATCCTGAACTGACTGCTGATACCAGAATTCATGAGTTTTTTATTTCCATGGGGGGAGGGGGGTACATTTCCACTGCAAAGGGTATGAGGTGAAAGGTATGAAGACTGTGTTATACGAAGAACATGAAAAACTGAACGCAAAGTTCACTGAGTTTAATGGCTGGGATATGCCATTGTACTATAAGAGTATAATAGATGAACATATGGCTGTAAGGAAACATGTGGGTATTTTTGATGTTTCACACATGGGTGACATTTCAGTAAAAGGAAAAGATGCTGCAAAGTTTTTAGATTCCATGTTTCCCACAAAAGTATCAAATTTGAATGCAGGTGAATGTGTATACACTGCATTCCTGAACAATGATGGATTAATGATAGATGATACAATTGTTTACAAAATGGCAAATGATTCATTTTTCTTTGTTCCCAACGCAGGAACAACTCAGAGAATTTATGAATGGACACTTGCCCATAAGGGAAATTATAATGTTGAAATAAACAATGTTTCATCACAGATTTCGAGTATTGCGTTGCAGGGGCCAGAAGCCGAAGAGGTTTTAAAAGAACTTGGATTCGAGTATCCAGGATACTTTAAATTCTCTTACAAAAATTACAAATACAAAAACGCAATAACAGGAAAGAAAGAGATCATAATTTCAGGTACGGGATACACCGGTGAAAAAGGTGTAGAATTTATAATTCCCAATGAATATGCTGTTGAATTATGGAATGAATTATTTTCAAGCATTTCAAAAAGAAACGGGCTTGCCTGCGGTTTGGGTTGCAGGGATACGTTGAGGATGGAGAAGGGAATGCTTCTCTCCGGCCACGACTTCAACGAGAACAGGGATCCCTATGAGGCTTCCGTATCGTTCATAGTAAACAATGATGGGGATTTTGTTGGCAAAGATGCTCTCATGAAGAGAAAAATAAATGACAGGGAAATATTCAGGGGATTCATACTCAGTGATGGAATACCAAGGCCAGAAAACGAAATAAAAAAAGATGGCAAAAGAATAGGAATAGTGACGAGCGGTTCCATATCTCCAGTTCTCAACAAGGGAATAGCACTGGGCTATATTGATAAGGAATTTTCAAAGGAAAATAATGATGTTGTTATAAATATAAGGGGCAAGGATCATCCTGCAAAGGTTTCAAGGCCAAGGATCGTAAAATGAGGTTGCAGTGGAAATACACCCCCCTCTCCCCTTATTTTTAAACCATCTGATCTTTTATCTCTAATATTGCCTTTTTTACGGCTTCGTCGCTGGAATATCTGTTTTTCCAACCTGTACCGAGCATTTTTTTAATATCCATTTCGGTATGTTTAACATCACCCTTCCATCCCCTGCCGTTTACTCCACCACGATGAACTATTCTTGTGTTTTTTAGATTCATAGCCTCAAGGACGAATGACGCAATTCTGTCAACGTTTGTTACACCCTCATTTCCAAGATTATAAACATCGGTCTTTGCGTTTTTTTCATAGATGTAAAACATGGCGTTTATGCAGTCTGTTACATGAAGATATGATTTGGCCTGCGTTCCATCTCCAAGAACTTCGAGTATCTCAGAATTTTTCTTCAGCTTATTTATAAAGTCAAATATGACACCGTGTGTTGAATTTTTTCCAACTATGTTTGCAAACCTGTATATGTTGCCCCTTATACCGTAATAGTGTGAATAGGCATAAATAAAAGCTTCAGCCGACAATTTTGAAGCACCGTATGATGATATTGGCATGCATGGACCATAATTCTCAGGTGTAGGCACAACAGTAGCCTCACCATATACCGTAGAACTTGATGCAAACATAATATTCTTTATATCATTCTTTCTCATGAACTCAAGAATATTAACAGTTCCTGAAACGTTTTCATTCATGTCAATCAAAGGGTTTGATACCCCATTCCTGACATCTGAATCTGCGGCAAGATGGACAACCAGGTCATAATCTCCATCCTTCAGTTTATCCTTGATGTCGATCTTCTCAAAATGAAAATTCTTCATTCCGTAGAATTTTCTGATGAATCTGTCATCAGTTATGCTCAGGTTATCAAAAACAGTTACATCGTTTTCGCCTATCAATTCTTCTACCATATTTGATCCTATGAAACCGGCTCCGCCAGTTATAATTATTTTCTTATCTTTCATATAATCTACCAGTTCAGTTATAGATTCAGATTTTATATTAGGTTTTTTCCAAGTGGTGCAAATGAGGGGCAGATCTATTAACCATATTTGATGGAATAAAGAATCATGTGCTATTAGAATGGCCGTTCATCATTATAATGTTCTGGAATTGTAAAGGTTCGTAATCCATCGCTGGAAGCAATTTTTATAATTCCGCAATAAAGGTTGGAAAGCAGCTTTCGAATAATGGCTGAAACCTCCAGTGAATAAAAATTAAAATTTATTATAATCAATAATCATTTAATTTAAAATGGAATTTAACGAATCAAACTATCGATAATTTTAAAGCCTGTTCGCAATAACGTCATGAAAAAATCCCATCAGTTGAGGGCCGGTAGATCAGCGGTAGATCGCCTGCTTTGCAAGCAGGAGGCCTCGGGTTCAAACCCCGACCGGTCCACTTTAATATATCATAATAGTTCGAGGTTCATATCTGTAAAACATCAAAATACCTATATAGAATACAGGTATAGCATCATAATTCTGTGGGAAAACAGAAGAGAGAAATTGATTATGGAATAAAGTATTATAGTTATTAAGGAAAAAGGGCAAATTATTACAGATAAGCCTGGAAAATACATAATTTATGCATAGAATGTGATAAACTTCTTTAAATAATATATTCATTTAATGGGGCTAAGTATGAAAACTGAAGGTATTTTGAAATTTTTATTCTTCTATATTATAGGTGTTCTTTTGCTACCGCTATCAGTATTTCTTTCTGACCATATATCTTACAATGGCCGCTTCATATCAGACCTTCCTATTATCTTACCCATAGTATTCTCATTAATCTCAATTGGAATTTCAGTTCTATTCATTTTCAACAGAAATTATCCTTGGTTTTTCAGAACGGGTATGATGAGCCTTCTGGGTGGCATAACTCTATCTGCTTTTGGGATTATTTCATTTTCTTTTAACGTAAAAGCAATCGTATGGGGTTCTTCACTGGGAATAGGAATACTTTTCACAATTGCCGCTACTGTACGGCTATTGATCCAAGGTGGTTTATCTGCTTATGGAAGAATTAGAGCATAGAATATCGTTTTCTGGCTACTTTGTTTTCTTTACCCATTTAATGGATCTTAAATCATTCATATTTGTATATACTGCAAAAAAGGAATCTTATAGCATTAATTATTTCGATATAATAGACTGTTTTTTGCATTATTTACTTCAGGTTCTCGAGAAGAGGATATAAGAGCATTTTCCAAAGAATGAATCCAAAAATTTTAGTTCTATATTATTATTTTAACCCTTATATTTTCCTCATTTTTGGTATTCACTAACTTCCTTGAAAAGATACTAATATTCCAGAATATTACCCTTCGATAATACAGTAAGATCTCATAAATAGTATAAAGTGAAGAGAACATTAAATATATACTCACACAATCCGCAAAACTGTAAGTATAAAAAATATAGCGATAAAAGCTGTAATTAGTCTTTAGAGAAAGGAACCAGAGATGCGATCTCAGGAAAGCTCATAAAAACCCAATATTCAAATTAACTTATGGAATAAGCTTGTGCTAAGAGGAATAATAGTGATTTCTAAACGATTTATTCTCCCGATAGATCTGACAAAAAATCCTTTATTAAATCTTAAATGTTTACTGAAAATCATCCGGTGTGAGTTTATCAAAATTCTTAATAAAAAATAGGAAGATCATACTTGTGGTATGGATAATCGCATTCATAGCCTCCGTGCCTGCTTTGATGAGTTACTCTGGTTATATTTCATACAATTCCACTTCTAATTCTGCAAGTAACTCAGAATCAGCAATAGCTTCTCAGATTTTATCAAACGTTTCTTCGCAGAACCAAAGTTTGATTGTTCTAGTACAGGAAAATCCCTTTGCTTCTACTAGCCTGGCAAATTCTACTCTGGCCTTTCAGGAAAAGATCGCTCAATCTAGAATTGCAAATGTAACTTCCTCAATTTCTCCTTATTCTTTTTATGCAGATTTACTAAACAATGAATTGAAACCAGCTCATTCTACAATAACCAGCCTATATGAAGAGGTTAACCTCACTTCACGAAATATTTATCTATTCCCGTCTTCATTTTACAATAACTGGTCATTATTCCAGTTTTCTAAAAGCAATGTGTGGGAAAGCGCTGTAAAAGCCGGATATAATGGATCAAATTATGAAAAGGCATTCATCTCGAACTTGAATGAGTCTCTAAAGAATAGCAGTCATCCCGTACCATATTCCGCGGTCATGAATTCAATCAACAAAACTGTTGAGTCAATGTTTCCCGGTTCTGGCATTGCTTTGGAAATCCTGGGAGGCATGAACTTTCTAAACTATACTTCTGCAACTTCAGGCTTTGTGGCAGGCTTATTGCACCAGGAGTATGGTTTTAAGATTACTAAGCTTATGGTTGCAGCAGTGATACATTCAACTGAACCTGGTTACTATTATGTTTCGAGATTCGGTCTTAACGGAGCCACCAGATCAATGCTGAACGGGCTAGTGGATAAAAATTCCAATGCATACATCATACTTATAAATTTCAATTCTCCGGCGAACTACATTGAGAAAAATGGTTCAAGCCCGTCGCAGGCAGCGACTCCTGCAATTGAAACGTTAACTCTAAGTTATTTCGGTAAAAATGGAACTGTTACCGGGGATGGTGCTATATCTTACCAGACCCAGAAAGTCACAAGCTCAGCCGGAATTGCCTTTGCGTTCATTTATGTTATACTGGCAATAGCAGTGTTTTTGACTCTGAGATCTTACAAAGCCTCTATTATAACACTGGTAATTGTTTCTCTGGCTACCGCAATCGGTTATGTCTCAATATTCATATCAGGCCTCATTTTCCATTCAGTTAATTACGTCGTTAACTACACACTGACTGCTGTAATACTTGGGGTATCGACTGATTATTTTGTGTTTGTGCTGGCACGCTACAGACAGGAAATTAGGGAGGGTAAAAAAGAGGAGGCCATTTATATCGCATTAGACAGAGCAGGTAAATCGATATTCGTAAGTGGAGTGGCTGTATCTATAAGTCTAGGTATGTTTTCCATTGTTCCTGGTTTCCGAGCGTGGGGGTCTGTCCTGGCTATATCGATATTTCTCACTGTTTTGATGGAGGTATCTATTCTCCCGTTCATAATTAAGGCATTAGGACCCAAATTATTCATGAAAAGTGGGATAAAACCTCTTGAAAAGGATTACCAGGAATCCTCACTATACTACAAGATATCGCAGGTATCAACGAGAAGAAAGTTCACAGTAGTCGCACTGATATTGATACTCGCAGCACCTGCGATGTACATGTTCTTCACAATTCCAACAACGTACAATTTCGATACGGGACTTCCAAATAACTTGTCGAGCGTGAAGGGCTTGAATCAGCTTGAGGCTGATTTTGGATCAAACCTGCTATATCCTGTTGAGGTCATAGTTCCGTTAGGAGCAAGCCATTATTCTCAAAATCTATCTGTCAGTGCAACGGAAAAGATAAGATCAGCATCTTACTATCTGAATCAAACGGACGGTATTGCAAATATTGTTGGCCCTTATTACAACAATATGACTACGCCGTCTTCATATTCTTCTTTCGTAATAGATCATGGACAGTATGCGTATTTCCAGGTTTATTTAAAGTACAGTCCCTATTCTAGCCAGGCCATCAAAATAGTACAAACACTTCGGGATAATAAATCCATAATAGTAGGCGGTTTGACTTCATCTGTAATTGATCAGAAAATAGAGAACCAGAAAAATTACACAGAACTTGCATTATTGATAATTGCTTCCATAGGAATTACACTGTTCATTGCATTCAGATCTTTAAAGTATCCATTAATTTCAATTCTGGGAGTATTCATCAGCATAAGCTGGACTGTATCTATCCTTTACCTCATTTCCACTTACCTTCTCCACCAGTCCCTGATTTATTTGATTCCTATCATCCTCTTCGTGATACTTATGTCACTTGGAAATGATTATTCCGTCTTCATAATTTCGAGAATCAGAGAAGAGATCAGTAAATACGAGAAACATAAAGGGATTGCAATAGGAATGGTTGGTTCAGGCAAGGTTGTAACGGCTTTAGGCCTTATACTGGCCGCATCGCTAGGAGTACTTGCATTTATACCGTCCGGTTTTCTTGAGCAGCTTGGAATTGCTTTCATAATATCGCTTATACTTGATACATTCGTGATAAGAACATTCTTTTTCCCGGCGATGATATCAATTTTCACCAAGGAATAATAGTCTTCGGTAAAAACTATAAAGAGAATTATAA
>JAVRLU010000010.1:0-33867 GCA_031961165.1 Thermoplasmataceae archaeon | reverse complement strand
GGTCAAAGATATACTGAAATTTTTGTCCTGAACGGTTTTTCCAAGTGAAAAATCCTGTTTATAATTTTTTATTGATTGATCTGATCATTGAATAAACCAAAATACCGATCGTTGAATTCTTATTATCCGAAAAAGTATCCGGCATAGAATCTACATTAAAGAAAAGCGATCCTGTTTTGACTATATTTCATTAAACGTATATAAATGCTGAAGAGGAATCTATGAAGGATATTTCTTAATAAAATTAGAGTAATTGTATAGCTATTATGGCTGGCAAGATATGTCTTAAGAGATCATAGTTTCATGAATAAAATAAGGAGGTATATTTATGATACACCAGTTATCCTGGGATATATCTATTATACGAAGTAGATCGGATTTGCTTTGATAAGCTATCGATATATCGGATAGGA
Organism: Thermoplasmataceae archaeon; assembly: GCA_031961165.1. Lineage (GTDB taxonomy): Archaea > Thermoplasmatota > Thermoplasmata > Thermoplasmatales > Thermoplasmataceae > JAVRLS01. The sequence continues at coordinate 33,454 of JAVRLU010000010.1, read as the reverse complement.
ACGGCATTTACTTGCAGCTGTACAATTACGGATCATTTGAACACGAAAGCCACTGAACTTGCGATGGAGCGGGTGTCAGAAAATATAAGCCGGACCTGAATGGAAGTACGACAATGCCGGTTAAATAATAACAGGTAATATTCAGATCGGCACTATTTCCTTTATTGTGATGGAAGTATCGCGAAATTTCTTTGAAGTTTCGTTAATTATGCGGGGGAACAATAAAAGCAAATTGTCCGTTGTATAGAAATATGTATACAGTTTTCCATTCTCATACTTTGACCATCTCCTAAGGTAATAAACATTTTCATTCATCATTAAATCGCTCATATAATTGACAAGTGTGTCACCGAAGAAGGCTCTGTATATGTTGTAGTTAGAAAATTTTCCCAGGAATTTCGTTTCCTTGGATCCTGTATATGAGGTATTAATAAGCAAATCCGGTATGGAGCGTGATTCATCAAGGGCATATACATAGTCTTCCGTCTCATTTTTATAAGGTATCTTTGATTCCCTGCGCCATGCTATATTCTTTCGTGTGTCCTCAAATATGCCATGAAGGGTAGACGGGTTGTTGATCTCTATTGTTATTTTATACACCTGGGCAAGCAGCTTAGTTGCAACAAATGCATAGGAATATCCTTTGGAAGGTCCTATGTAAGATGGATATGAAAATCCATTTGCAGAATATGCATTCTTTATAAGGAATCTTGAAATATCCTCTGCGTCGCTTGATATAAGCCTGAGAGGTTGTGTAATCTTTCCGTTTTTAATAGAACCGGCATCAAATATTATACTGTCTATGTTGAATAATTCACCGGATCCAGCGCCGAAGCCGCATTTTTTATCGTCTAAATAAAATTTCCATATGTTGTTTTTAAGGACAGCCCCGTAGGTTTTTAATATGTTTTCTATTTCATTTCTATGCCTTTCCTCTATCTCTTCATCTTCAAGAAAAGCGTAGAGTGATACATGCCTGTTCTCATCAATCATCGGTATAGTTAAAATAAACAGGCCATACTTATCGCTCATAGTGCATATGTCGGTTGCGAATTTTCCCTTTAAAATAACCTGTGTATCAAATATATCGTCTATATCCTGAAGAACCATATCTATCATGACATGAATAGCTATACGGTTATAAATTTTTATATGATGTTTGAAAATAAAAGGTAAAGGCTATCGGATAAGTCATGAACGATGACATGTACAGGAGAATATGTATAATTTTTAGTAATTTCCGGGTTCCACAAATTTTAGAAATGCTTATATAGAAGTTTATTTTTACTCTCTTAGGATAAACATGATAGCTGGACAACCAATATTTATACTTAAGGAAGGTACAAAAAGGGAAACAGGAAAGGATGCGATGAAGGAGAATATCGAGGCTGCAATCGCTATTTCTAATTCAGTCAGATCAAGTCTGGGCCCGAGGGGCATGGATAAGATGCTTGTAGATTCACTCGGGGACATAGTGATAACAAACGACGGAGTCACAATTTTGAAGGAAATGGACGTTGAGCATCCTGCGGCAAAGATGATGGTCGAAGTATCAAAGACACAGGATTCCTTTGTGGGCGATGGCACAACCACTGCGGTCATACTTGCAGGATCACTGCTTCAGCAGGCACAGACTCTTATAAATCAGAACGTGCATCCAACCGTGATATCAGATGGATACAGAATGGCATCTGAAGAATCTAAAAGGATAATTGACAGCATAGCCATACCGATAGGGAAAAATGAGAAGGAAGCCCTCATGAAAATGGCAGAAACATCCCTGAACAGCAAAAGTGCATCATCAAGCAGGGATAAACTTGCACAGATATCATACGAGGCAATAAAGTCAATAGCAGAGAAGAGAGACAACAAATATTACGTGGATTTTGACAACCTCCAGGTTGTAAAGAAGCAGGGAGGGGCAATAGACGACACAGTTCTTATAAACGGGATTATAGTCGACAAGGAGAAGGTCCATCCCGGAATGCCCGATTTCATAAAGGATGCAAAGATTGCACTTTTAGATGCGGCTATGGAAATCAAGAAGCCTGAATTCGATACAAATCTGAGGATCGAGGATCCCACAATGATACAGAAATTCCTGTCTCAGGAAGAGGACATGCTGAAAGAGATGGTTGACAAAATAAAATCTGTGAACGCCAATGTAGTGATAACGCAGAAGGGTATAGACGATATGGCACAGCATTACCTTGCCAAGGACGGGATATACGCTGTAAGAAGGGTAAAGAAGAGCGATATGGACAAGCTGGCAAAAGCAACAGGTGCCACTGTAGTATCAACAATAGATGAGATATCATCCTCAGATCTTGGGTATGCAGAGAAAGTAGAGCAGATCAAAGTCGGCGACGATTACATGACCTTCGTTACCGGGTGCAAAAATCCAAAGGCAGTGAGCATTCTGGTGAGGGGAGAAACAGAGCATGTTGTGGACGAGATAGAGAGATCAATAACCGATTCATTGCATGTTGTTTCAAGCGCACTTGAAGATGGTGCGTACACTGCAGGCGGAGGCGCTACAGCAGCTGAGATTGCTTACAGGCTGAGGGAATATGCATCGAAGATAGGCGGAAGGCAGCAGCTTGCGATAGAAAAATTCGCAGATGCCCTTGAGGAAATACCTCGCGCTCTAGCTGAAAATGCAGGTCTTGACCCGATAGATATAATACTTAAAATAAGGTCTGAACACGCCAAGGGAAACAAAACCCACGGAGTGAACGTCTTCACCGGTGAGGTTGAGGATATGGTGAAAAATGGCGTGATAGAGCCCACAAGGGTTGGAAAACAGGCAATTGAATCTGCGACGGAAGCTGCGATAATGATCCTTCGCATAGATGATGTAATTGCCACGAAATCATCGGGTTCATCAGGTTCTGCTCCAAAGCCTCCGTCCGGCGAGTCATCTGGAGAGGACTGAAGTTTTTTATCCATAATATCCCAACATTTTTTATTTTTGCACTCATCCGTTATATATCGGGGTATCTATTTTATTTTAATATTCTCAATACTCCTCAGATTCAGGTACTTCGCATGAAAAATATAAACAATGGCCTTCAAACTTTGCTGAAACAGGGCTGAATTAGTCAATTTGTGCTAAAAATTCCCTTGTTCAGGCCAGCAGATCGTTATAAATCAAGGGCAATGCCGACTTTTAATTGAAGAAAATTCATTTCAAGGTATACATATATCTGCATGTCAATATTAAAAGATGGATCCTTTAATAAATAGGGATAAGGATAATATAAGCCTAAATCTTTTTTCTTATTTCTGGCATAAAAAAGTTAAATAACAATATTCTATGCATAGACGTGAACAACGTTTATGAAGATATATACAGAAAAGAACACTATGGCCTTGTTGGAAAACATTCCGCTGTGAAGGTATGCCACTGGACGAAGGACGAAATGATCGGCGGGCCCGGCTGCTATAAAAATACCTTTTACGGCATCAAATCCCACCAATGCGTCCAGATGACTCCAGCTCTGAATTCATGCACTGAGAACTGTGCTTTTTGCTGGAGATTCCAAGGCTTTGATAGCATGAGAATATCGGAAGAAGACGATCCTGAATTCATTCTGGATGAAAGCATAAGGCAGCACCTGAAATTGATATCCGGATTCAAGGGAAATCCAAAGGTTTCAAAGGAAATATGGGAGGAAGCAACGCATCCCAAGCACATAGCAATATCCCTTACGGGAGAACCGACACTCTATTCAAAGCTCGGAGAATTTATAGCACTTGCAAAAAAACGCGGCATCAGCACGTTTCTTGTTTCAAACGGGACAATGCCTTCTGTTCTTGAAAAACTTGATCCGCTTCCCACACAGCTTTACATAACGGTGGCGGCTCCAAATAAAAAAATATTCAATGAACTTCTGCGTCCTTCAATAGGGAGCGGATGGGAAAACCTGAACCGCACACTTGATCTTCTTCCATCACTTGATACACGGACGGTAATAAGGCATACACTTGTAAAAAGCATAAATATGCCATTTATAGATGAATATTCTGTTCTGGACAGGAAAGCCGATCCTGATTTCATAGAATCAAAGGGTTATGTCCATGTGGGTTCTTCAATGGTGTGGCTAAGCGAGGACAACATGCCTTCGCATGACGATATCATCGAGTTTTCAAGGCAGCTTGGAGAACGTCTCGGATATGAATTCACAGCGGACCGCAGGGAAAGCAGGGTAGCCCTTATATCAAAGGATCCAAAAACCGCGAAGATAGACTTCTCTAAAATATAATTATTTCTTCATATCGGCCAAGGCATCTTCAAGGCGGGCGAACCTGAACTCAAATTTTTCCTGGGCCAGCTTCTTCGGAATAACTTTCTGGCCATCGATAATCTCATGAAACATTTCACGCCCGAGCATGATCTCTCCGAATTTTTCAGGTATCTTTGCGGTGAAATAACCATATGATTCCGCAACTTTCCTCGAGAGATCTTTAAAATGTAAAGCCTCTTGCGTGCACATATTTACAGGCCCGTCAATTTTTTCATTTCCTATTATAAAATTCATGGCGGATACGTAATCGGAAATGTAAATCCATGAAACCCACTGCATTCCATTCCCAAAATAGGGAACCAGATGAATCCTTTTCTGAACTATTCTTGGAAGGAAACCTCCAGAGGGGCTAATTACTGATGATGTCCGGAGTACTACAGTTCTGCATGTTGATTTTGCTATCAGAGCCTTCTTTTCCCATTCCCTGCATACATCAGCCAGGTATCCCGTCCCTGGCCCGGAATCCTCATTAAACTCGTTAGATGCTGAGGTACCGTAAAAGCCTATAGCAGATCCTGACATGAAAAGATCTGGGGGGTCCTTTAGCCCCATGATGAAATCGGCAATCTTTTCGGTGGTTGAGACCCGGCTTTCGTATATATCCTTCTTGATCTCTGGATTCCATTTCCTGGAGGCAATGGGAAAACCTGCCAAGTTTACCACTATATCGGCTTTCTTAATTTCATCAAGATGCGCCCAGTTGATATATCTGATGCCATCGCTTACCCTGCTTTCTCCCCTTGTAATAACACTTATATTATCACTTTTTCGCGATCGTATAAACCCTGACCCGAGAAGCCCGGTGCCCCCAGTTACGACAATATCCATGCTAAAATAATAGTCTTCCTTAAATAAATCTTTGTATGAAATATTTTTAAAAAATAGATACATTTAAAGATATAATTTTAATGATCTTATAATGCTGATTTCATACAGTCCTTTGAGAATCAGTTTCGGTGGTGGCGGAACTGACATAGAGCCCTTTGTTTCAAAATATGGCGGATCCGTCATAAATACTACTATAGACCGGGGGGTGCTCGTAAAATACAGATCCGACAATTTTCCTCTTGAGCTTTCATCCCGTGATTTTGTTAAAAGTTACGTGGTAAATATGAACCATGGAAAGGAAACTGTCACCGAAAAAATGGCCAGCCTGATAATGAGCAGGGGCATCAGTACAGGGAGAGTCATAATGAGCGGGGATGTGCCTCCCGGTTCCGGGTTAGGATCCTCAAGTGCAGCAATATCATCGCTGTTGAACCTGATAAACAGGATAACAGGAAAGGCATCTAACAGTGACGAACTGGCTGAGGAGGCGTATCAGATAGAAAAAAATTATTTCAAAATAGTACTTGGAAAACAGGATCCGTATGCAACATCTTACGGTGGCTTCAAATATATGGAGTTCAGGGGGAACGAGGTAAAATACGAATCACTTAACGGATATACAGATTTTATCAGGGAACTTGAAAACAGGACAATTCTTGTATATACGGGCAGGACAAGGCAGAGCAGTGAGGTGCTTCTGGACCAGGTAAACCGTGCGGAGAAAGGAGATACGGAAATAACCGAAAAACTCCAAAAAATGAGGGACATTGCATGTTCGATGAAGAAATCTGTAGTTGGCAATGATTTTAATGGCTTTGCAGATGGCATAAACGAGGGGTGGGAGATCAAGAAAACTCTCGGAAGCGAGATAACAAATCCACGCGTTGAAAGAATAATGAAACTCGCAATGAAGAATGGGGGGATGGCAGCACGCCTTATGGGCGGAGGGTCCCAGGGTTTCGTTCTTATAGTGAGCAGGGAAAACATGATGAGCGAATTGCAGAGGAGGATGATGGATTATTCAGCCTTTGTCATAAGAATTTCATTTGATCTTAAAGGAACGAGGTTCATTGATATGAAATGATGCTGCCTTAACTTTAGCCCTTATTTGCAGGTTACCAGGGAGTATGCTTTATAAAAATATTTTTTGCAATGGAAAAATACCGTGTATTCCATATTTCCGAGGCTTGGATTGCCGATGAAAGTATATTCAGCACTGCGTAAAATAAATAGACCATGATGCAATTATAATTTTAAAATAGAGGTACCAGCATGGCAAGCGGAAACCGTAATATTGTGGTAATAGGCGGCGGGGCAGCTGGCATGTCAGCAGCATCAAAGGCGAGGAGAACAGACCCCTCTGCCATGATATCCGTCGTGGAATCCGGATCTTATGTTTCATATGCAGAGTGCGGTATTCCATACTACATGGAGGGCATAGTCAGGGAGGCAACAGATCTTCTTCATTACCCAATTGAGGAGTTCACATCCAGAAGAAATATTCGTGTTATAACAGGAAAGCGTGCAGTAAATATAGATAAGGGAAATAATTGCTTAAAGATCAATGACGGAAGCTGTATACCATATGACAGCCTGATCATGGCAACCGGTGCCAGCCCAAATATTCCGGAAGAATTCGGGCACTTAGGAAAGGGCATAAGATCGCTCGAGAGCGGTATAATTGCAAAGGAAAGCATCGATGGAAAGAAAAACGTCACGATTGCCGGGGCCGGAATTCTCGGCACGGAGCTTGCGTCATCGCTTGCAGAATCAGGTAAGGAGGTAACGCTCATATCGAAATACGGCCAGGTACTTCCAGTGCTGGACGTGGAAATAGGCAAAATAATCGATGCGGAAGTCAGGAAAAGGATAAACGTTGAATATAATTCAAAAATCCTGGATATAGAGAAAGTGGAGGACGGGTTAAGAATCAGGACTGATAACGGCATGCACACATCGGATGAAGTGATATTTGCAACAGGAATAAAACCGAATTCAGATCTGGCCGCTGATGCCGGAATCAAGACCGACAGAAAAAATGCAATTCTTGTCGATGGAAGAATGGAAACTTCAGTTCATGGAATATATGCAGCAGGGGATGTGGCATCGGTTAAGAACAGGATAACAGGAAATAATGAAATGATGCCGCTGGCCCAGATTGCCAATAAGACCGGGAGAGTAGCAGGGGCAAATTCCGCTGGCGGATCCATGGAGTTTCCGGGGGCCGTGGGAACATCCCTTGTCAGGATATTCGACTATGAAATAGGTTTCACCGGCCTGAACGAGAGGGCGGCAAAATCCCTCGGATACGATTTTTCGTCCACGTTTATTACGGCTGGAAGCAGGGCCAACTACTATCCCGGAAAAAAACCTGTATATGTGAAGATAATTTACGAGAAGAAGAGCGGAAAACTTCTCGGGGGGCAGGTTGCTGGCACAGACGGGGCTGCATGGAGGCTTAATACACTGGCAACTGCAGTATACGGCGGCTTCACAGTAGAGGATCTTTTCTACGATGATCTCGGTTACACGCCTCCATTCGGCCCGGTATGGGATCCCCTTGTGATAGCGGGGAGCGTTTCAATGCGTGAATGACAGATGAAAAACGTATTCAGCATACTTGATCCGGCCATCGTTTCGATGCTTGGAAGCCATGGAATCATAACACCGACTGATCCACAGGCTAAGATAATACCGCTCATACTTGAAGGGAAAAACGTCCTGCTCCTATCCCCAACGGGCAGCGGAAAAACAGAGGCCGCAATACTACCGGTATTTGACAGGATCCTGAAAGAACGCCCGGCCAGGGTATCTGTCATATACATAACCCCGCTGAGGGCACTGAACAGGGATATGCTTTCAAGGCTCCTTGACTATGGAAACGAACTCGGTATAGGGGTGCAGGTAAGGCACAGCGACATTTCAGATCAGGATAAGAGGAAAATAGTGGATAATCCCCCTGATATCCTGATTACAACACCGGAATCTCTCCAGATAATGCTGAGCGGAAAGCGTCTCAGGGAGACCATAAGAAACGTGAAAACTGTTATTGTCGACGAGCTCCACGATGCTGCTGAAAATGAGAGGGGGGCGCAGCTTTCCGTTGCACTCGAACGGCTAAGGGATCTCGCTGGCAATTTCCAGAGGATAGGGCTTTCAGCGACAGTTGGAAATCCAGGTGATCTTGCAATGTTTCTTGATCCGGGTGGCGGTGCGATCGTCGTAAATACCGATATCAAGAAAAACATGGACATCAGGACAATGATACCCCCGCCGGCTGGGAAAGCTGAAGCCGGGAAGATGGGGTGCGATGAGGATTATGCGGGGGCCGTGCTTAAGGTCTGGGACCTGATAAATTCCAACAGGGGTTCACTCGTTTTTGTTAACAGGAGATACGTGGCTGAAGATCTTGCCTTCAGGCTCAAGCTGATGTTTGGCGAAATACCTGTGCTTGTTCACCATGGTTCGCTTTCTAAAGAAACCCGGGAAACAGCTGAAAACGAATTCAAGGACGGGAAAGTTAAAGCCCTTATATGCACATCATCGCTGGAACTTGGGATAGATATCGGAACAGCGGATGCAGTTATACAGTTCAATTCTCCAAGGCAGATAAATAAAATGATCCAGAGGATCGGAAGATCGGAGCACTGGATAGAAAAGACATCTAAAGGCTATGTTGTTGCAACGGATATAATAGAGCTTGAAGAATCCATGGCAATTATAGACAGCGTTTCAGGGGGGAAGCTCGAGCCCGTTTCCATGATTGAAAATTCCCTCTCAACACTTGCCAACCAGATAATATCTGAAGTTAACGCAATGAAACGCGTTAAAATTGATGACTTTTATAAGGTTGTAAAAAATTCTTTTGCATTCAGGAACCTGAGCTACGATGAATACATTTCTGTTGTAAATTTTATTGCCGGAATCAAGAAGATATGGTCTGAAAACGGAATAATGGGAAAGAGGCGCGCTTCACTCACGTACTACATTGAAAATATTTCAATGATCCCCGGTGAAAAAAATTACAAGGTAATCGACACATCAAATAAATTCATCGGTACGCTCGATGAGAGGTACGTAACGAGCGAGATAGAACCGGGAAGCTATTTTGTTATGAAGGGTACAACGTGGAGAACCATACGCATTGACAGGGACAGGATAATAGTCGAGCAGTTTTTTACCCCCGCCATCGCACCTAAATGGACCGGTGAGGAAATACCTGTACTTTACGATGTATGCGAAAGGGTATCATTTAACAGGATGAGGAAAACAATTCCAGGTTACGTTGATGAAAATTCCGCAAAAAAGCTTGAGGAATGGTATAAGAAAGATATTGCCACAACAGGCAGGGTAATAATTGAAAGTTTCAATGATGAGATAATAATACAGGTCCTTCTCGGCACAAAGGGGAATTTTGCCCTAGCCGAAATACTCTCAAACATGCTTTCATCGATCACCGGCGAAAGTGTTGAATCCGACTATTCCCCGTACCATATATACCTGAGGACATCACGTAAAATATATGCAGATGATGTAAAACAGCTCATTTATGGAATAAAAAAGGGAGATCTGGTCTCCTACATAAAGGCCTCGGCAATAAGATCGAGATTCTTCAGGTCCGTCTTCCTCTACGAAGCAAGAAAGTTCGGAATAATAAGCAATGACGCGGATCTTGAAAGGATAAGGGTGGACAAAATAATTGATTCATACATTGATACACCTGTGTACGAGGATTCCATAAGGAAACTCGTGTTTGACTACATGGATGTTGATGCACTTTCAGCCTTCCTGAACAGGCTTGACAGCACGGAAATAGTCCTGAGGGATACCATATCGGAATCGTCAAACGTTTTCGTCTCCCACTATTCTGAGAGAATAACGCCGCTAAAGCCCACAAAGGCAATACTTGAATCTGTCAGGAACAGGATAATGAATGAGACCGTTACGCTTTACTGTACGATCTGCGGAAATGTGAAGACGACAAAGATAAAGGATATACATAGCCTCAAATGCGATGCATGCGGATCGCATCTTATCGCATCCCTGTCACCATATGATCGCGATCACATGGACGACGAAAAATCAAGGAAGAGGCTGGTAAAGAACGCCCATCTTGTGAAGGAGCGCGGAATGGAAGCCGTGATAGCCATGGCGGCAAGGGGCATCGGCCCGGAGACGGCATCAAGAATACTTGAGGTTTCCTATGCAAACGATGATGATCTCATAAGGGCTATACTGAATGCTGAAATGGAATTTGCGAGAAACAAGAGATACTGGGACTGAAATTTAACAATGAATTTTTCATGCCGAAATGCATCTTATGCGTGCAGTTTAATCTTTCTATTTCATAAAATCCATTATCGCAAAGTCCCCGGAATAGTTCTGATCGTATGCAACGATGTAAACAGTCTGATCCCTCGTGGAATTTACGCTGATATCGAAGCTCTTGCCCGGACCGAGAAAATATGGAAAACTTGAGTGGAACATGAGATCCGCTCCCTCTACGGTTGCCGTATACCCCGATCCGGTGCTTGAGAAAACTTCGACATTGACGTAATCGTTTCTTTCGATATCGCTAATTATGCTTATGTTTTCCGTGCTGTTGACCGGGAATTTGCCCTTGAACACAAGATTGAACGTTCCGTTTTGTCCGATTTCGATTACGCTTGATATGTTTATATCATATACTTTCAGCGGTATCTGCTGGCTTCCTGTAGCACTGTATACATCAAGGACGTATGAATATATGCCGTATTTCATGCCGTTCATGGGTATTGTTACCGTGTAAGCTGCATTTTTTCCAGGCCCTATGGATTTTTCTGAAGAATTAACGTTAAACTTTACGGCCGGGGATATCGCGAATGCAGGCGTTAGAGTAGTGCCACCCTGGTTTATGATGCTAATGTTAAATGTTGCATTTGTCATCGATACGTTAGCCATCGACCCGGCAGATACGTTCCATACTATGCTTTCGTCTGTGCCGTACTGGACAGAAAACGCTGACGGCGAAGGATGATAAGATACAGGAACAATGCCGATGAAAAGTATTGCTATCGAGATCGCTGCAAGGGCCTTCATGTTGATGTTAGTCCTGGAAATATTGTTAAGCGGTTCTGGCCCCCTTATCCCGACTATAAGGGCAAAAACAGGAAGCACAAGCCATGGCGGGTATATAATGCTCATTCCTATAACGACTATCACGGATGCATATGAAAGATAAACGGAGTTCTTGCCGAGATACGCCGAAGAGATCAGGCCGCCGTCAAGGTATCCAAGTGGGAGAGCATTGAAGGAGTTTACAACTATTCCTATCCATCCGGCATATGCTGTGGGATAAAGTATTCCGTTTGATGGAATCACATTCTTCATTATCAGCTGGAATATGATCGGGCTCCCGATCTCTATCAGCGGAGACCTTGGCCCCTGCACTGGCAGCGGATTCATGAACGAAAGGTAATCGCCTATTGCAACAAAAACAAGTGATGCAAAAAAACCGAATATGAGAGAAAAAGAAGCGGCCTCTATCATGGCCTTCCTGTTCGGATATGCTGAATTTGAATTATTTATAATTCCCATGGTGCCGAGGCCTATAGGGTCCGGTATGAGCACCGGGAGTGTATACTTCATGTTGTTTCTCCTGAATGCTATGTAACGGCCGGCTTCCCTAGACGCTATTATGATCAGGACAGGTATTACAAAGGAAACGGTTGTGTATAGAATCGTCAGGAATACGCCGGTTCCAAAATATGAAAAGACGTAACTGTATCCAACATAAAAAAGGCTTATGACCGTGAACAGGCCCATTAGGGCTTTTAAAAAATTTCGCCTTCCGTTATCCACTGATTTTATTACTATTATAGTATCCTTCGATCGGGTGAACGCCACGTACCTGTACTTTCCAAGGTCCTTTACAAGGACTGAAAAGTATTCCTGCGGATATTTGCTTATGTCATCAGTATATACAACGATATCTTCATCATCGGCCTTGAACGATCTTACTTCATAGTACCTTGAAATTATCCCGATTATCCTTTCCTGATCCTCCTTACTTACCATTGGCGTTTTTGCTATCTGAAATGAAGCTTATTAACTTTTCATGGATATCTTTGCCGTCCTTAATTTCATAATACCTGTCATTTCCGGTGCCTTCAGCTCCGATCACATCCCTTGCTATCCTCTCTGCATCGCCTTTTCCAGATATTATCATGTACCTGTATGAATTGCCTTCCCTAGCCTCAACCAGTACGTCAGTCTTCATCCTGTTGGCAAGCCTGGATACCAGTTTGACGTCACCGGATCCGGAAACACGGACAATCCTGATCTTGCCACCGTAAACATAAGGGGATTCCTCAAGATCCTTCTCAAGCATCATGATCTTGCTGGCCTCAGTTTCCTTTCTCATCTTAATGTTCTCGGCCAGCATGTTTTGAACATAATCTTTTATTTCACCGGGTTTCTTTTTCAGGCTGTCTGCAATGGCCGACATTTCTGAATACGAATCCTGGAAAAGTTCCAGTGCGGGCCTGCCAGCAGAAAATGTAATCCTGTATATATTCTCCTGAACGCTTTCGATCTTCTTAATTTTCAGTATTCCAATTGATGAAATATTCTTTAAGTGTGTCCCACCGCATCCCTCTGCATCAACACCGTCTATTTCGACGACTCTGACCTTCGGGGTCAGGGGCACGCCCCCCTCGAAAAGGCGGAAGCCGTAAGTGCCAATTGCTTCGTACCAGTCCATGTTCCTGACATGAACATCACGTCCCTGGGTTATCAGGTCAAAGCACCTTCTCTCTATCTTCCTTACCGTCTCATCATCAATGCGCGAGTAATGTGTTATGTCCAGGCGGGATTCATTGACATCCTTCTGTACGCTGTTCTGCCAGACATGGCTTCCCAGAATTTCCCTCAGTACTCCAAGAAGCAGATGGGTTGATGTGTGGTGCACCATAAGCCTGTTTCGTCGATCCATGTCAACGTGTCCGGTCACCCTGATTCCTGCAGGAATATCCGATTCAAGCCTGTGGACAATTGCATTTCCGTATTTCTGCACATCAAGCACGTTTATCTTGTTTCCCCTGTAGAGGAAATAACCATAGTCAGGGGGCTGGCCACCGCCTTCAGGATAAAACGCAGTCTTATCGAGTATTATTTCATTGTTCCTCGAATACATCACGAGGCCAGTAAATTCGCTCATTGTGGAATCATCGTAGTAAAGCGGCCGTGTCTTTATATCCGGATACACATTTTCCTTATTCTTCCGAACCTCAGCCTTTTCGTGCTTCTCTATGACCATTGCATGAAAATTCTGCGGTATTTCCACCGATATACCCTGGTTTTCCAGAAGCGATGCAACGGTTTCCGGATTCATTCCATGCGAATCGTAGAGGACGATAAGATCATCGACTGTCAGCTTTCCTTTGCTTTTCACCATCCTGTTGAGAACATCCTTTCCGTGCACCATGAGATCCCTGTACTTTTCAATCTCGATCTCGATCATTTTTCTGGAAAATTCTGCCGGAAAACTCCCGATAAGATCCTTGAGGCTTTCATAATTCATCATTATCAGGTCATTGATCCCGATCTTCAGGTTTATGTCTTCAGAATACCTGAGGGCATGCCTTATCAGGAGCCTGGCAAGATAGCCAACCTTTACATTGGATGGTATGACATAAGCCTGGAACATGTGCATAAGCGACCTTGTATGATCCGCTATAACAAACACATCCCTGATCTTCCTTATTTCATCAAATTTTTTCTCCGCATCCGGATATTTTGACTTCAGTATCGATATAACATGCTTCTCGTCATACGGCTCAAACATGACGGAGGACTTTACAACATCGATCAGGAAATTCTCGTCGTAATCCCTGACATCGGAATTTTCCATAATCTTTTCAATTATTTCCGGGTATATGGCCTGATAAACTGTAGCCGTCCCCTGGGATAACCATACAAGCCTTTCCAGGCCATATCCGGTATCAACGATCCTCATGGCCATTTTTGAATACCGTATCCCATCTATCTCAGTATCCCCGGCCGGATCCTCTTTCATGTCCATGAAAACGAGAGTTGCAACCTCAAGCCCGTCAACGAAGACCTCCAGCGCATTTCCGGCATTTCCGCCTCCGGACCATGGCTTCTCCTTGAACGATACAAGTTTCCCGTCAATATGGAGCCCCTCGGTCAGGAAAGCATAGCAGTATGAAACGGTTTCGTCCTTCCAGTATACATTTTCATGATCGCTGTTGAAGGCATCATGGCAAAGCATTTCAAAACTTGTCAGGTGCCTGCCTGTTATCCCTACCAGATCGATGTCGGTCATCCTTATGCTAGGCTGTGACATAACTATGGGGTTTCCGGGCGGCTTAACTATTCCGGAAGTAACGTGTGGCTGGAAATCGTATATTGAAGCATTAACAAGAAGTACATCCTCTCTCCATCTTGGAACAACCGGATAGGGCTTCAGGAACTTATGCCCCCTCTCCTCAAAGAAATGGATGAAGAGCGATCTCATCTCTCCGAGTCCATATTTCTTTGGAACTGGAGAATTTTTTATGAAGGTATATTCATCACACGGGGTATCGCCGCATGTTTTCCTGTTCGGATCAGTTGTCCAGAAATATGATCCGCATTTTTCGCACACTTTTTTTTCAAAACCGGTATCGATAAAAAATTTAAGATCTAATTCTCCTGTCTTGTTCCCCATTGCGATCAGATTTTAAATGACTATTTCTATTTTTTTCTTCCCTCCATGATACACCGCCGTATGGAATCAAAAGATCTGATCTGATAGGAACCGATCGTTATATTCATAAAAAATCAGATCAGGCCATGTGAGGAGGCCGAAATAAGCATTTCGTTTCTTTTCATGAGGTTTCTTTTATAAAGGCAGAGGAGTAGAGGAACGCGGTGCTTGAATAACTGTGGACTTTTCTCATATACCGCAGCGATATTCCGTACTTTTTAAAACTCTCCGATCTTTCAGTCATCTGATCTTTTGTGGCAATTTCATAGTAATTTACAATGCCCCCTTCCCTGAGGGATGCCACTGCAGATTCGATGAACCTGCTTGATCCTGTGGGATTATTCATTATCACCCTGTCAGCATTTTTATATCTGGAAACCAGCTCCTGCGAATCCCCGCATAATGTGGTTATGGAACCCTTCAGCGTGTTAATTTTTATATTGTAATCCATGAGTTTCACAGCATCTTCGTTTATGTCCATGGATACTATCCTGACATTCCTGTACCGGGCTATCTCTATGCTTATGGGTCCTATGCCTGAAAACATGTCTATTATGAATTCCCCGTCTTTTACCTCTGTAACGAGCTTCATCCTTTCAGTTCCAAGCCTCGGTGAAAAATAGGCCTTTGATACATCAACCATGAAAACGCAGCCATTCTCCCTGTAAGTCGTTACTGTATTATCCTCACCCGCCAGAAGCTTAAGGGATCTTATCCGCTTTTCCCCCTCAACGCCGGCATCATAATATACGCTCCTTATTGTTTTGCTGGAATCAAGAAGATTCCTTGCGAATACTTTATCATCTTTCTTAACAATGGCTATGCTCCCGATGCTGTCAAAAGAACCTGAAACAGGTTTCTGTTTCATTATTTCGTTTCCATCTCTATAAATAAATTCACCGCTATAGGAATCGACTACAGGTATGTAGACGAAAGAATCATCGCTGTATATCCGGTAATTCCTGTCGATTTCACCCTTCGCCTTAAGTTCCTTTATTTTACTCTGGGCCGATTCTTTCCTGGCCAGAATGTACTTCTTGACTGGCAATTGCTTTTGCCCTCCTTATAACTGAAGATGCAAGGGAGTGTGAGAAACCATAAATCCTTGTTATCCTGCTTTCATCTGAAGCCGCTATTTCTGCTATGCTCTTGAGGCCTGCACTGTATAGCCTCCTTGCCCTTACACGCCCGATGCCGGGTATCATGGTGAGTTCCATTATTTCCGGTTTTATCCCCTCACGTATTCTTATATTCAGGATGCCGAGATCGCGCCTTATTTCCGGCTTGAAAAGGGCTGAGAGCCTTGAAAGCGAATAAGATATCCAGTCTGCGCTTGATACCCTTGACTGAATATCTCCGGGGGCGATTCCGTATTTTTCGTACAAGCCGTTTGTTGAAACCTCATTTATCCAGTCCCTGAGAACGCATGCAGTCTTTGCAGCATCAACATTCCCATCAGGCATGCCTATATCTTCGAGAAACTCATATCCATAAGCATCTCCACGGTAATTGAAAGGAAGCATCTCACTGCAAAGTGATATGTAATAAAGTGCAAGGTCAGTGCTGTGCTTCTGATCAAAATACCTTTTCAGGGTCAGGGCGCTTTCAGGGTCAATGTAAAGATCGCTGGTATACCTTCCAAACGGAGTAGCCGAAAAATTTCCATCACCCTTTACGAAATCGTTGTCAATAAGGAATTCCAGGGAACTGTCGATCTTCTCTTTAAGGCCATCTTCACCATTCTGCTGGTAATAGAATGTCCTTCTGAAGAATTCGTAAATGCTGTCCCTGTTGTTTCCTATACGCATAGTTATCACCGCCAGTACATAGAATCTAATAAGTCTGTCACTTCCGAGTCCGGATTTTATGGGTTCGGTATCCATCTGAATGTACTGCTGTGCAACCTCAAAGCTGTTCTTTGAAGCTGCGTATATAACACCTATGCCATATTTATCATACTTGGGGCGGCCTGCCCTTCCAATCATCTGCCTTATCTCAAGATTCGGGAGATACACTATGCCATCTGATGTGTACCTGGTTATGTCCTTAACTATAACCATCCTTGCTGGAAGATTCACACCGGCCGCAAGCGTTGGGGTGGCAACTATGACCTTTATTGATCCATTCTTGAAATTTTTTTCAATGAACGATCTCTGTTCGTTACTGAGGCCTGCATGGTGAAATGCAACACCATGCTGTACGATTTCATTTATAATCTCATCATATATATTGGAATCATCACTGGAAATACTGATTTTAGAGGTCTCCTCGAAAACGTGTGACAGTTCAGATGCAAAGTCTTCGCTTCTTTTCCTGGAATTCACAAAGACTATAACCTGTCCGTTTTCCTGAACTGTTTTCTTGATCAGATCGATTATACTTCCAATCCTCTCACGGTTTTCATCCATATATAACGAATCTTTGTACAAAATTCCGACTTGAAGCGGCACAGGCCTGAAATCACTAATTACGAGGCTTGCATCAAGCCATTTCGCCAAATCGGTAGCGTTTGACACCGTCGCTGACAGCGCCATGATCAAAGTGCCCGGATTTATGATCTTTGATGAGGTTATTATGGTCTCCAGGGTAGGCCCTCTTGATTCGTCACCCATGAGGTGGATTTCATCGACTACCATGAGACCGATGTCCTGAAGCATGTCCGGATCGTGGTGGAGCAGAGAATCTGCCTTTTCCGATGTCATTATTATAACGTCGTAATACTTTATGAAATCTGGTGCGTCATCATAATTGCCTATGGATAAACGAACCCTCATTCCGAGCTCCCGGAGCCTTGACATCTCCTCGTATTTTTCAATTGCAAGCGATCTCAGCGGAACGATATAAATGGATTTTAATCCCTTTCTATATGTTTCATATATCGCGGAATAAGCTATCAGCGTCTTTCCGGAGGCTGTGGGAACAGACACAAGAACATTTTTTCCCTTCCTGAAATATTCAATTGCCCTTACCTGATGATCATAAAGATCGAAATCATTTCCATCAACAAGTTCCAGGAATATCTGATCATAGCCAAGATCACTAACTTTCACATTCACCTATTTTTTCGCTTTATTTATAACTTGGTAACCGGATAACAGAAATTTTTTTATGAAGGTCAGCAATACCATAAGGTCCCTTTACTGAATCAGGCACAGGTAATAGAAAAGATTAAAAAGAAATTTAAACTACGGGATTACTTGTGCCGCTGTAGCTCAGTTGGTAGAGCACTCGGCTGTTAACCGAGCGGTCATCGGTTCGAGACCGATCAGCGGCGTAGGGGTTGTAGCTCAGCTAGGTAGAGCGCCTGGCTCATAACCAGGTGGTCACCGGTTCAAACCCGGTCAGCCCCACTTATATTTGCACGTAAGTTTTTACATATAAATATATTGCATTATATATTTAATTAATATATTTAATTAAGAAGATATTAAATCACATAAAAACCATAAATTATTCATAAAAACTGGACTTAACTCATAAAAGCATTTGAATTGGAAAGATAACTGTTTTAGCTTATCATTGATTGCTGTCTCCCATTATTTAATGTCTTAATCTCCAGGTTTATCTGTACTATCTCATTCTCAGTCAGTTTTGAAAAGGAATTCTGTGCATTATATAAATAAAAACGGCAAGAAATTATAGATGAATAATAAAGGAATAGATACCGACAGTCCAAAAATTGTAATAAAAAATTCAACAGTAACGGGTAATATACCAAAAGCAATAAGAATTATATACATTATACAGAATGCAATGATAAATGCCGAAAGTTATTACTGATCATAAAAATTTTAAAAAATTTAAATTTACTGTGTTCATACAAGTTTTACATCCTTCATTTCAATGAGCTCATTGGAGGATTTTTCCAGTGATCCCTTAGTTTCAGGTATGAATACAAATGTCAGTATGGCTGCCACAATTGCAAGCCCTGCTAAATAGTAGAAGGCAAATCCCTCGCCAAGCACCAGGAAAAGAGTCGGAAATACAAAGGATGCGAGAGAGGCACCGATTCTTCCCGATGCCACCGTGTATGACTGTATCTGCGATCTTATTTTTGTAGGCGCAAGTTCAACTCCATACATTCCTGAGGCTGTTATCGAACCTGGCCCTGCCTGATTGAAGAATTGCATACCAATACCATAAGCCATCATTCCAACTATTGGTATGGCTGTAACTATCCCAAGATGAGTCAGGTAATCAAAGATTAGGAGGGATCCACCCATGCCTGTAAATCCAACGACCTGAAGCCCTTTCCTGCCCTTTCTGTCTATAAGTGCAAGCATTACTATGCCTCCAAAGATTGTGAACACTTCCATGAGGTATGTCCATGCATCCGGTGAGAGACCCATTTTCGAGGCTATAAGTGTTGGGCCAAATAATATACCGGAATAGGCAACCTGATCATAGAGGAACCATAAAACCATCGCTGTAATGTATTGCCTTTTGTATTTATGGAAATAATACATGAACCCGTGACTGTCTTTTATATTTCCTTCAATTCTGACTTCCCTATTTGCAACATATTTTACCTCATCCTCAAAACTCTTTTTATCTCCTGCTATTCTCGATATGAATCTCGGTGTCTCGGGCATTTTTCTTCTCAAATATACAACGGCCAGAGCCGGTATTGCTCCAACTGCAAGGACAACTCTCCAGAGTATTGAATCTGATACACCCATAACCGGGCCTAAAATCATATATGTAAATGCTGCAAGAATTGCACCGAATCCCCACATCATTCCAAAGCCGAAACCTATTGTTTTTCCCCTATCCTTTTCATTGGCATGTTCGCCCATTATCATTGGAGACATAACATAATCTGCTCCAACGCCGATTCCGAGAATCAGTCTTATTATTATCAATAGCCAGACATTAACTGCAAAAATCTGCATAAGGGCTGCAACGCCAAGTATCAAAACATCGACTCCATAAAATTTCTTTCTTCCCCTTCTTGCAAGCTCGCCGAATATCAATGCGCCTACTGCAGCACCAATCAGAGCAGATCCGGCTATGAGCGACAGATATAATGCATATCCGGGCGTTGTTTTCGTTATTCCATAGGCAGTTAAAATTATCGCTAGTACAATTCCCACAGATGAAAGATCGTATCCATCCGTAAATACGCCCATACCCGTTGTTAAAATAGAACGAGCATGAAACCATCCAAATTTCTGTTTATCAAGATCTTCAAATATATTCATTCAGATCATTTTAATACATAAATATTTAGTATATAGAAATTATTCAAATAGTATATATTTTAATATCGATTTTATATATCTTATATTCTTTTATAGATTGGTGGACGGTGCCTTATCATATTTCTCATAACATCGCTTTTTGAGGTTCTCCAAGATATACTGCAGATCCATGATCTACTATATTTCTATGGCAAATTATATATGCATGATCAGAAGAAAATAATACACGGTTTATCTCATTATCAAAGTTGACTACTGCTATATTGTTTCTAAGATCCTTTGTTAACTGCAGGATATAAAGTAAATTTAATATGCCGGGCATTGAGAATGATTCATCAAATACTGAAGCTAGCAAAAGGAACAGACTTTTTTGCTTAATTGAGGATGACGTGTAAATGCGAATCCATAAATGGACTGTGAGATATTGAAATTTTTCCTTAATCCAGATCTTCTCCATTTCCAGGATTTAATGGATCTTTTCCATGAATCATTTATTTCCTGGATTTTCATTTCGGGATTGATACTGCATCCTGGCATAACGTTTCAGGAATAAGCGTTATTGGAAACAAAAATGAACACCCCAGCGGTGCATTTTTCTGAAGATTTGCCTTTAAGCATATACTTTAATACATATACTTTAATATAAGCAGATCATGATGTCAGGTGGCAGTGCCTGCTGGATTGAATACAGTACCTTTATTACTGTTGCTTGTTCTTATTGTCTATATCGTTGCCAGAAGGATATGGTCAGGAGTAAAGGGGAGACGGTACAAAGAATCAAGGGTGCTGCGTGTTCCGGTACTCTATGTCCTGTTGACATTATTCCTCGTTTATTCCGTTGGTTCTCATGATTACTATGCATATTATTCGCTTTTACTAATACCGGCCGGAGTTATACCAGGGCTGCGTTTTGGAAGCACGGTTAAATTCTTTTCAAAAAATTCTGTATTGTATTATAAAAGATCACAGGTCATCATGATCGCATGGCTTATCTCATTTCTTCTGAGGGTATTGCTTGAAATATTTTTTCCATCCAGCATCAATGCTGAGATATTAGTGGACATGATCCTGTCCTTTACAACTGGTTTGATAATTGGCGAAACGTTCCACATTTTGAGGGAAGCAAAGAACCATATACCAGTAGCTGAATAAAGCGTATTAAATAATGGGAAAACTGAACGTCTCCCGTTTCTCATAGGTTTGAATCGTCGAACTGGTATGTTTCTGATCCTTTTATGCCGGTATCTATCACGAAAAGTGATCCGCCGAGATCATCCGGATCGGGGTCCTGGTTTTCAGTAAGTTTTGCGGATGTAACGTAGAGTTTATCAAGATTTTTTCCGCCAAAGACGCACGATGTGATATTCTTTGCAGGTAAAATGACCTCATCGATCTTCTTTTTACTATCAGGATCCCATCTGGAAATCCTGTGCCCGGCCCAGTGTGCGATCCAGAGCTTTCCCTCACTGTCAATATTCATCCCGTCAGGGAAGCCCTCCTCATTTTTGAAATCTACTGCAACGTTCATGTACTTTAATTCACATTTGTCATCGTAAGCGTAGGCGTTTACCTTTTTAGTCGGCGTATCAATATGATAAAATTTTATCTTCTTTACGTCCCATGCCAGACCATTTGAAATGGTGAGACTTGTCAGAACATTTTTCATCTTACCGTTTTTCATGTAAACATACAATGAACCGGTAGGATTTTTCTCATCCATATCCATAGTTCCAGCCCAGTAATTGCCATATGGATCAACCTTCCCGTCATTGAATCTGTTATTCTTTATCCCTTTCTCAATTTCCGCAAGCAGAGTTTCTTTTCCAGTCCCTGGATCTATGCTGTAAAGACCGTGTCCTATTGTCGCGTACATTTTCCCTGATTTTGATGGAACTATGGACGAAATCATTCCATCAGTTTTTATTGTATTTATCTCGCCATTCGATGTATCATAATATCTGAAGAGCTGGCCCTTTATATCAATCCAGTAAATCCTCCCCGTTCTTGAATCCCATGTTGGGCCCTCGCCCAGTATCTCCGTGCTTTTTGATACGATTTCAATTTTCATTCAGTCACCTACTCGTGTTGTTATTCTTATTAACGATATTAATATCCCCCCTCTGGAAGTTATGATCCGATCGATTCTCAGGATCCTTTAATATATTCCAGTACCGTTTATCGTGTCTTCCGCTTATTCAGGAAATGCTTTCCGATCTTATGATTCGCTAATACCGTAATTGACTGCAGTTTTGCATGAGGAAGGCGACATAATACCCCTGCAGTTGTTAATTGTTAGTCTATTTCATCAGCGATCGTTCTTATCTCACGGATCGTTTACTATTTTTAAAACAGTACCTGTAGAGGCCAGATGATCGACATGCTTTTCAGCAGCCAATTTAGAAAGGAAGCACCGTATAATACGGCATGAAGCAACAAAAAGACAGCCGTGAAAACTAAAAAAGCCTTCTTGCTGGTCATCGAAATAGTATATAATCAGTTGCATGAAAAGTTTTATATTGTGCATTGTTTATATTTTTTTCATGATATCTGATAACATTAAACATGATAAGTATCATTATATGGCCCTGTTCGGAATAATAGGCCCTGTGTTTGCAATAGCTATGATAATCATCGATGTTTTTATATCGCCGTGGTTTGCGTGGTCAAGGAACGCGCTCAGCGATCTTGGGGTTCACAGGTACGGTTATCTTTTTGACACAGGTCTCATTGTTGAGGGTATTTTCAATATACTTTTTGTGATATCCCTGAAATCAATAAAAATAAAGAACTACATTGCATATGCACTGATAATAAGTGGCATTGCGCTTTTGCTGGTAGGTGTTTTCAATGAGGATCATCCGCCTTTTCATCTAATATTTGCCCTGATATATTTCGTACTGTTTCCAGTGTCAATAATAATTTTCAGCGTTATTTTCCGGATCAGATCTGCGGTTCTAGGCTATACCGGTATATCTTTAGCAGTAATTTCCCTTGTCGACATAATAATCGGAATAGGTTTTGTGTTTCACTACGTGAACATCAAAGGGGTGGGGCTTGCAGTTCCTGAATTCATAGAGGCTGTTTTATTAGGCGCATGGTCTATTTTAATGTCAGTATATGTATTCTCAAAATCTTAATACGGTGAAGAGGAAATTCAAAATACTCATTTTTTAGACTTTTTCTCGAAATTATTAACCACAATCTTGATAATTCCGGAATTGTATACGGGCTATGACCAGTATTTAAGAATAATTGCAGTACATTGCTGTCATCTGTAATACGATTAAATATATCCTGATAATATACAAACTGAATGAGTGAAAATTTTTTATTCCTTGTAAGGCACGGCAGAACGGTTATGAATTCCCAGAACAGATGGCAGGGCCGCACAGACAGCCCGCTGACTGATGAAGGCATTGTGCAGATCAGGAAAGTTTCTGAAAAACTTATGAGTAGCGGTGCCAGAGGAATCTATTCGAGCGGAATCCAGAGGGCAATAACATCGGCCAGGATAATATCGGCAATTACCGGTATACCTGTAAAGGGAGAATGTGATGGGTTGAACGAGAGAAACCTTGGAAAGCTTGAAAAACTGACCTCCGATGAAATAAGGGCAATTTACGGAATAGAATTTACGACTATAACATCAACTGAAATAGAAAAGATTGAAGGCGTCGAGAAATGGGCCGATTTTGTGAACAGGATATTCACCACCCTCAACAAAATAAGGTCAAGGGAAGACGGAAACCTCATCCTCGTAACGCACGGTGGTGTTCTGCGTGCCGTTTACAACACGATCACAGGGGAAAATATAGGGAGGGTGCTTTTTGATAACGGACATTACCTTAAGATTTCCAGGAACGGCGATGCCTGGAAAATAGATAATATTTTTTGACTTTTTCTCCTGTTAAAGCCGTATTTTGAAACGCATTCAAATCTAATGATTTACGGGATCGCAGGATTTTAATGCTGTTACTGGATTCGGATGAAGTATGCGGTATACCAGTCGATATGTGGATAAATTTGGAATCTAAAAAAGCGGATTCGCAATATAGACGGAAGAATTAAAGCATAAACATTATTAATTTGTTTTTAGATTTTAATATTTATTATATTAAATAATAAATTTTCTCATGAAATGTGTCTTACTTTATTGATTACCGGTATTTAATTATTACGTGTGGTAATACTTATAATTAATATTCATTTTAGTGCTATTATTTAATTATATATCAAATTTAATCCAATTCAGATTATTTTCATTATATTTGCTATTTACAGTAATTTTTCTGTATTCAATATTTTTAGATATTTCTTATAAATTGGCAAAAATTTAGCGAATAGTTAAATAACCTGTACTAAATCAGAAATCGAGAATAATGTATGAAATAAGGTTTCATGGTAGGGGTGGCCAGGGAGCTGTAACAGCTTCAAGGATACTTGCTTCTGCGGCATTTATGGAAGGCAAATACGCTGTATCATTCCCATTTTTTGGCACTGAGAGGAGGGGTGCGCCTGTAACTGCGTTCACGAGGATCAGCGATGAATCTATCCTCCTGAAGAGTCAGATTTACAACCCGGATATTGTGGTCGTACTTGATCCTTACGTGCTTAAAACTTCGAATATAATTGAGGGCATGAAGCAGGACGGCCTGATCATAATCAATTCGCCAAAGGATCCGTCGGAATTCGGGTTTTCTATCAGGACAGCTACCGTTGATGCGGTTAGCATAGCAGTTAAATTCGGTCTTGGAAGCAGGGCAAATCCAGTAATTAATACATCAATGCTCGGGGCATTTTCCAGGGTTACCGGCCTTGTTACACTTGATACTGTAGTTAAGGCCACGGAGGAAAATGTGCCAGGAAAGAAGGATGCAAATATAAATGCCGTGAAAAGTGCTTATGAAAGTGTTCATGTGGGGTGGTAAATATGGTTCTTGTTCCACTAGCCGAGGTTTCTTCAAGAAATCACCATACAGATAGCTGGAGGGTCCAGAAGCCAACGGTGAATTATGACAAGTGCATAAGGTGCATGATCTGCTGGAAATTCTGCCCTGACAATGCCATAGACATCAGCAGTGAAGATTATCCGGCACCAAATGAGAGAATAAAGAAAATGGAATTACCTGTGATAAATTATGATTTTTGCAAGGGATGCGGCATTTGTGCAAATGAATGCCCAGAAAAATGTATCGATATGAGTGTGGAGGAGATAGAATGAAAGCAGTTTCTGAATACAGGACTATAATGACAGGAAATGATGCTGTATCATACGGCGTGAAGCTTTCAAAGGTACGCCTTATTTCAGCCTATCCAATTACACCGCAGACCACAATTGTGGAAAAGATAGCAAGGATGATCTCTGATGGTGAGATAGATGCGAAATATGTGAAAGTTGAAAGCGAGCACAGTGCCCTCGCAACGGTATTCGCATCAGAGCTTGCAGGCATCCGTTCATACACAGCAACCAGTTCCCACGGGCTTCTGTACATGCATGAGATGCTGCACTGGGCCTCGGGCCAGAGGGTACCCCTGGTAATGAGCGTGGTGAACAGGGCAATAGGCCCTCCATGGAATATATGGGCAGACCAGACAGATACCATGAACCAGAGAGATACTGGCTGGCTACAGACGTACTGCGAATCCAACCAGGAAGCTCTTGACACGATACTGATGGGTTACAAGATAGCAGAAAACCGCAATGTTATGCTCCCGTTGATGAGCATGGAGGATGCATTCATACTTTCGCATACATCGGAACCTGTTACTGTTCATGATCAGGAAATGGTTGATGAATATCTTCCCGATTTGGACCTGAGCTTTAAGATCGATGTCAACCGGCCAATGGGATACGGTTCCTATGATACTCCTGACGGTTCTTTTATGGAGCTGAAGAAGGATATGGCTGATTCCATGAACAATGCGAGAAAGGTGATAAAGGAGGAGACAAAGAAATTTGCAGATATATTCGGAAACGATTATGGTGGCCTGATTGAAAAGTACAGGATGGATGATGCTGAATACGCAATAATAGCAAGCGGGACAGTCGCCTCAACGGGAAAATACGTTGTAAACAAACTCAGGAACGAAGGCAAGAAATTCGGCCTAATAAGGGTCAGGTTCTTCCGTCCGTTCCCTTACGACGATATATACGATGCAGTGAAGGATCTGAAATCGGTGGGCGTCATAGACAGGTCCGTGGGCTTCGGAAACGCCGGCACAACATACATGGAGATCGTATCTGGCCTTTATGGCAGAACGGATTTGCCGGTATCGAGCTTTGTTGTCGGCGTTGGTGGCCGTGATGTTAAGGTGGAGGATATTGAAATGATAGCCGGAAAGGTTGAGAAAGGAGACCGTGGTTATCACTGGATTAATGTAAAGGAGGTGGCTTAAATGCCCCTTTCAATTCCAAGGGAAGAACTGATGGAGCCAGGACATACTGCATGCCATGGCTGTGGGGCAACCCTTGCAATGAGGTATGTCCTGAAGGCGCTTGGAAACAAAACAGTCGTATCTGTTCCAGCAAGCTGCTGGGCTGTAATACCCGGGGCAATGCCTTACAGAACACTTGACATCCCGATGATATATACCCCATTTGCCGCAACAGGTGCGTCCATATCCGGGCTTAGGGAGGCCCTTGACATCCAGGGAAAGACGGATTACAATGTTGTTGGTTTCGCAGGAGACGGAGGTACTGCCGATATAGGTCTCCAGGGACTTAGCGGTGCTATGGAGAGGGGGCACAACGTATTTTACATAATGTATGATAATGAAGGGTACATGAATACGGGCGTACAGAGATCTGGAAGCACGCCATACGGAGCAAAAACAACGACTACTCCTCTCGGGAAGGACAGGGATTTCAAGAAGGAAAACAAGAAAAACGTTGCGGACATGATGATAGCACAGGGTGTTCCTTACGTTGCCACATCGACAGTTGCATACCCGGAGGACATGATCAAGAAGATAAAGAATGCGCAAACTATCGTGGGACCGAAATATATGCAGATTTTCGCGCCATGTCCAACTGGATGGTACTACCCTCCGGAAAAAACTGTTGAAATATCCAGGCTAGCCGTACAGAGCAAGGTGTTTCCGCTGTACGAGTACATAAATGGAAAATTCACGCTTTTCAAGAGCTTTAAACCAGCAGACGTAAGGGACTACATCAAGATGCAGGACCGTTTCTCACACCTGAGGGACAATGAAATTGACCAGTTTGAGGAATATGTCAACGAACGCTGGGACAGGCTGCTTGAAATGGAAAAAATGTATACAGGCGATAAAGCCTGATATTTTATTTTTTAAATATAAGGCCGTAATGATGAGGGCCGGCTTCAAATTCTGATATAAGTTCAAAACCGGTTGATTCGATCTCCTTCTTTGCAGTTTCTTGCGCTATCCTGATATCCTGCGGAGGGCCAAAGGTATCATCATTTTTTTTCCAGTCAAGATCCATCAGGAACCCGCCCTTTTTTAATATCCTGTGTATTTCGTTCAAAACGGATTTACGATCGTTGAAGTCATGGAAAACGTTTGCCATGAAAACGAGATCCACCGTCTCGCTCTCAATTCCCGTGTATGTTGCGCTGGCATTCACAGTCTTTATCCTGTCCTTCAGGCCGTCGGGAATTCGTTTTTTAAGGGCTTCAAGCATACTGGCGTTTGCATCAATGGCATAGACCGTTCCACAGGCCATTTTTTCTGCAATAGGTATGGTGAAGAATCCCGGCCCGCTTCCAAGATCGACTGCAATGTGTATATTTTCGAAGGGTATCCTGTCCAGCACAGAATCGGGATTTTCCCATTCCTTGCGTGACTGCGATAGAAGCATATCAATTCTTCTGCTTAAATCCATGTTATCTCCTGAACATTGCCGGTTATTATAAAATGCTTTTGTGCTTTTACAGGCACTTACGAACGATTCGATTACGAAAGCCGCCGATCCCGTGATGTGGATGAAGCGGGAACGGTCGATAAAAAAATAATAATATTCATCTGCAGGTACTTTGTGGCGAACAGGGATTTAAGACTTATAGTCCCGAAAGGGATGGTGGGAAATTTATTAATAAGCATGGATCGAATGAAGGAGGCACTGTCAGTGAAGCAGGAACCTCAAATCTTTTACGATTGAAAGGACGTCAGGAGCACATTCTAAAACAGGCGATAAAACCCCTTTGCTTGCTTATACCGGGATTTGTCATGTTTATTAGCCTCAAAGCAATATCATTTCATGATGAGCTATAACTTTGAAGAGAAGCCCCTGCTAATATTCTGGGAAACAACAAAGGCTTGCGGGCTGAAATGCGAACATTGCAGGGCATCAGCCATCCTTGAGGGCCTGCCTGATGAGCTTGACTACGATCAGTCAATTAATTTCCTTTCAGGAATAAAAAAATTTTCAAAGCCATATCCGATAGTCATACTTTCCGGTGGCGATATGCTCAGAAAGCGCAGGATATACGATATAATGGGCTACATGAAAGATAATGATATACCTTTTTCAGCGAGCCCTGCTGTTACGGATCTTCTCAATGATGAAGCGATATCAGAATTCAGGAAGTACGGGGTATCTTCGGTTTCAATCAGTCTGGACGGGAACAGGCTTACCCACGAGAAGGTCAGGGGCGTCGCCGGAGTGTTCGATGATACAATAAATGCAATAAGAAAACTTATAAAGAACGGGATAACCATGCAGGTAAATACTGTTGTTATGAGGTCCACTGTTAATGATCTTCCTGACGTGCTGAAAATACTCATGGACAATGGCGTAAAGGTATGGGAGGTGTTCTTCCTCATAAGAACTGGGCGGGGAATAGACAGGGAGGACCTTTCGCCGGAAGAATATGAAGACGTTAACAGGTGGCTGCTGTATGTTTCGGGATATGGCCTGCGCATACGTACAGTGGAATCGCCAATATACAGGCGGATAATAATGCAGCACGCAAACGGCGAAAAGCTCGATGGCGGGCCACTATTTGAAGGCCTTGTGACACGAACTGAATCACTTCTCGGAAAGCCTTCGCATTCGTATCCAAAGAGCGTTATACCAACCAGGGACGGTTACGGAATAATATTCGTAGCACATAATGGCGACGTGTATCCAAGCGGGTTTCTTCCATATTCTGTTGGAAACGTCAGGGAAAATGGAATAGCAGACATATACAGGAACAGCGAAACACTGAGAAAGATAAGGGATCCTGCTAATTTAAGGGGGAAATGCAACGCATGCAGGTACAGGGAAATATGCGGAGGTTCCCGTGCAAGGGCCTATTCGGTTTATGGCGATATATATGCAGAGGATCCGAGCTGTATATACGTTGAAGGGCAGTGAACTTATCGAATTACGGCTTTTGACGGCAAATGCGATCTCATCCCTTCAGTGCAGAATATTTTTATACAATCATTTACGAAAGTATATAATTTTCAGTATCGGGCTGATGATATCGCCGCACTGAATTGTTTGAATTGCACTTTGCACGGGCAAATGATTTAAAGGGAAAATGCATAAAGTGCCACGATGATTGATTTTCCCAAAAAAATGGTAGTGTCAGAGAAAAACTCCGGTATTATTGATGAAAAATCCAGAGATATAATCATTGGAAATAAAAGACATAAATACAGGCCAAACCAGGTGCTTGAGGCAGGCGATCGCATATTAATAGACGGTGAGAACTATACTGTAACATATTACAACCCAACGCTGTTTTACAGGACCATAAAAAGGGTTGCACAGATAATATCCCCGCAGGATGCGGTATACATGATATCGGTATCTGGAATAAGGCGGGGCAGCAATGTTCTGGAAATAGGCGTGGGTTCGGGAAATTTTTCTGCCTATATATTATGGGCCGTATTTCCGGAGGGGCATCTTACCATGCTGGATACGAGCGAATCGAATATAAGGTCAGCGATAAGCAACCTTTCCATTTTCTATGATACATCTGGCATAAGATATTTTGCCGGTAAAATGGGCGATATACATATTGACGATAAATACGATGCCGTGTTTGCAGACATACCTAACCCATGGGAATACATGAATTCGATATCCGGTGTTATGAAGGCCGGTTCTTACGCCCTGTTCTACCTTCCAAACTTTGATCAGGTTGAAAAAACAGTACTCGCTTTCGAATCAAGCGGGCTTGTACATATAGAAAGCACAGAACTGATAAAGCGCGGCCTCATAGTCAGGAAAGATGCCACAAGGCCACAGAGCGATATAATAGGGCATACCGCGTTCATAACTCTGGCAATGAAGGGTGGCATGATGAGCGAAAAATCCCTGTGAAAACATGTTTTCCGGATAAATTGATGGCCGGATTTTCCCAAAAATATACACCGGTAAATTTATGCATAAAAAATATGTTCTAAGACTGCATTAACAGTATGAATGTTTTCGTTTAAAATGCACTGTGGGGTAGAAACGCATTGAACAGCAACTCTGATGTATCAAATGAAGGGATAGGGCCCGACTGGGAAGATTCGATCATCGTGTATATGAACATAGATGAATCGATATTCAAGGACGTTTTCAGCAAGATGGAAATTATAACCGCGCTTGGCGTCATAAAAAAGGCAGTTGAAAAGTACGGCCTGCCGGAGATATATACCATGAAGGAGATGAAGGACGATGCCCTTCTCAGTTACCGGTTGAAAAAATTCGAGCAGAAAATGATGAGCAGGATGTCCCCTTCAAATTATGATGAGGAATACATTTCAGATTTCAGGAGATATATCCCTGAAAATTATTTCACGATAACTGATGAAGACATATTCAGGGATTCACGTGTGCGATCGGAAATAGAAAAATATAACAGAAAGAATCTGGTATTCTGCGGGTTTTATACTGAAAGTGACATATATCTTAGCGCTTCAGAATCCATCCTGAACGGGTACTATGCATATGTGCTTTCCGACGGTACATCAACAATATCCGAGAGAACATATTTTGAGGCACTTGATCTTCTTTCGCAATCCGTTGAGATCATTGATTCAAGAGATTTATTAAGAAACTGGGAATTAACTGGTTAGCATGTACAGACCACTGATAGGAATCATAGGCGGAGTCCCCGGGATGGGTAAAACCAGCATCTCCGGTTCTGTTGCACGGAACCTTGGTATTGATATAGTCCTGTCGTCGGACTACTTAAGGGAATTCCTAAGGCCATTTTCCGAAAGAATGGATAGCGGAATCATAGAAACCAGCGTTTACGATGCATGGAAGTTTTATGGCGGGATGACGGTAGAAAATATAATAAGGGGTTACCTCGATCAGTCGGCTATAATAAACAGCGGAATGAACCGGGTGTTATCCCGTGCTGCTGCAAACGGGGAGGATATGATAATTGAAACCCTCTATTTCGTGCCTTCCCAGTTTGTAATTCCGGATTCCGCAGACGTCAGGATGTGTTACATTTATACGGAAGACGAAAACACGCACAGGAAGAGGCTGGAAGAAAGGGGAAGCTACACGCACAGGAATTCTCCGGGAAAACGCCTCAGTGCGCATCTTGAGGAATACAGAACAATAATGAAGTACACCATAGAGGAGTGCAGGAAATATAAAATAAATACCTTTGAGAACTCAAATTACGAGGAGACAAGGGATCAGATTATGGAATTCATGGGGAAACATGACTGAATTCATCCTTGTTGATACAAATGTTTTGATATATGCCGTTAAGAAGAGGATATGGCTTGATGAGGCCATAATTTCAATCCGCGGTGTTAAGGAAATAAAGATTCCAGCGTGCGTGATAAATGAACTGGAGGGCATTTCCAAGGAAAACAGCGATGCGCGTACTGCACTTTTATACGCTTCACGGAAGGAGGTAGTGGAGGGCGAGGGGAAAGGTGATGAATGCATACTTGATGCGGCCATAAGGACTGGAGCCGCAATACTCACAAATGACAGGAAGTTCATCGATCTGATAAAGAGAAGCGGTGTAAGGGCCGCTACGCTGAAGGGAAAGACCATAATCATGCTCTGAACGGCATGATTTAAATGTTTTCAGAGTGAAAAACTCTTTTCTATTTCCGGCACTATCACCTTTATTCCGATACCGGATCCGTCTTTTTTGAATTTTTCAGGATCCGCCTTTATCGCATCGAATGTATTGTAGTGCATTGGAATCAAAGTTTTCGCTTTCAGCATCCTTGCCGCGATTATTGCATCACTCTGATCCATTGTGTAATGGCCCCCAATCGGTACCATGGCGACATCCGGCCTGAAGTATTTCCCTATCAGTTCCATCCCGGAAAAGAGATCGGTATCTCCAGCATGGTATATTTTTTTCCCGCAATCAATTATGAAGCCCATAGGGCTGCCGGCATACTTTCCGTTATAACTTGAGGAATGGACAGCATCAGTTGCCCTTACTTTTATTCCGCTAAAATCGATTGTTCCCCCCGGGTTTATATCTATAACACTGGCACCCTCGCTGCCAAGCATCTCTGAAAGTTCAAAGGAAGAAACAACAGGAGATCCGGTTCTTTTTGAAATGATCACTGCGTCCTCCACGTGATCGAAATGACCATGTGTTACGAGGATCAGATCTGGATGCAGTTCTTCCGGTTTTATCTTTGCTACAGGATTCGATGTCAGGAATGGATCGACCAGTATATTTTTCCCGCATTCTATGGAAAAACATGCGTGCCCGTGCCATGTTATCTTTACTTCTTCCATACCTGAACAGATATTTTTCAGGATAAAAATATTTTGCACTGCCATGATCGTAATAAGGTACAGAACTTTTATATATAAAGGGATTATAATACAGATAGCGTTATAGGCTATCAATAACAAAGGTGAAAATATGGCAGATGAAGACAGAATAATTATGGTGAATACTGAATACATACCTGGAAAGAAGATCACAAAGATAATCGGTACAATATGGGGAATAACGGTCCGGAGCAGGGGCCTTGGGGGAAACATAATGGCAAGTATAAGGTCACTGGGCGGAGGCGAGATCAAGGAGTACACTAAGATGCTTTCAGATGCCAGGAATACGGCCATGGATCGCCTGCAGGACGCAGCCAGGGATGTCGGTGCAAATGCGGTAATAAATGTGAGGTTTGATTCCTCAGACATAGGCCAGATTATGACAGAAATAGTTGCATACGGCACTGCGGTCGTTGTCGAGGACATAAGCGGAAATATAGATCGTGTGGCGCTTTCCTGATAATTCTCTGTTTTATTATAAATCCGGACGGAACACTTATGCAGATTTTCAAGGGCGCAAGATTAAGGGAAGCACTGATATCCCTTGGTTTAGGGATACTGTTCATGCTAATCGCCCTTTTAGTGCAGAGAATTATAGATGAAATTCCTGTGATAATTAGCCCATTAATGCATCATTTCA
>JAVRLU010000009.1:0-34051 GCA_031961165.1 Thermoplasmataceae archaeon | reverse complement strand
CCCCGCTTTTTATCGTACAGAATGCTTCCGGCCGTCTCGGAATAGTATCCGGCATGGGAGTCGGAAAAGCCGTAAGGGTGAGATGGGGGAAGAACGTTGCGATGCTAGCGTCAGTACCAATGGCAGCTACGGACTTCCTTTCATATATAGCAGAGTACAGCGGGATAGCCATTGGATTCTATCTTATCGGGATACCTCCAATAGTTTCTGTACCGGCAGCGTTTGCAGTTCATAACATCGTCGTGATACGCGGAAAGTACAGGAGGCTTGAAAAAATACTCATGCTTGTATCCGTTGCAGTTGTATTTTCGATTATAATAAGCGCATTGCTCATGAAACCGGATGTTATGAGCATAGCAAGGTATGGCCTCAGCCCGCTTCAGCCCTATGGCAACAGGCAGTTCGACCTTCTCATGGTGGCCAATATAGGTGCCGTGGTTATGCCATTCATGCTATTCTACCAGGCCGGAGCCAGTGTGGAAAAACATCTTAAAAAGGATGATCTCAAGATAAGCCGCAATGAAACATTCATAGGATCGGTTGTCAGTGAATTCCTTATGGTCATGGTAGTCATAGCCGGCACGGCCATAGGCCGATATGCAACTGATCCATCCGATCTGCAGAAAGCACTTTACCCGTTCGGTTCCATTGCCCCCGTGATGGAGGCCATCGGATTTATAACTGCAGGCTTCCTTGCACTTATTGTGATCTCCCTTGCATCAACATGGGGCGTCGCAGAGGCACTTGGATGGAAGTACAGGGTAGGTTATCCGGTAAGGGAACAGAAAAATTTCTACATCCTGTATTTTATGGAGAGCTTCCCGGCTGCAATCATTGCCATAGCCTTCGGCTACGATCTGCTGAACCTGATCATTGATCTCATGATAGTTTTTGTTATAGTTCTTGCACCAGTTGGAGTTCTTCTTGGTATTTTGGTAAGGGACCGGTCGATCATGGGAGAGGGAAGATTTGGAAGAGGGTACATGGCTATTTACTGGATAATGCTTGCTGTCATTGAGGTAAGCGGCATCTACAGCCTTGCGATATCACTTTAAAATATCCCTTATTTCGTAGAGGATGCTCATGAATTTCTCCCTGCTCAGTTTTCCCGTATTTACATTTCTGGGGCTTGGATGGTATGAGGCCACGACAGTTATATTCCCGAACGCGTATTTGTTACCATGAACGAATTTCGTTCCCTTTGTCCCGTATCCTTCAGAAGAAAACGAAGAGATGACCGCATCAAAGGCAATTTTTCCAAGGGCGAGGATGACCCTTGCATTTCTCGCCGACCTGATTTCAAACCTTAAATATTTTGAGCAGTTCCTTATCTCTTCCAGCGTTGGCTTATTATCGGGCGGGACGCATTTCACAGCTGCAGTTATGTATGAATCGATATATTGAAGGCCGTCATCCTTCCTTTCAGATGTGGGCTGATTCGTGAAACCGGCCTCGTAAAGGCACGAAACGAGGAAATCAGAGCTCTTATCACCGGTGAATACCCTTCCGGTACGGTTTCCGCCCATTGCGGCAGGTGCGAGCCCGACGATTATGAGCCTGCCGTTTATATCACCATAACCAGGAACAGGCTTCGACCAGAACGTTTCATTCGCATACTTGCGATCACGGCCAGCAACATCTACCCTGAATTTCGCCAGTCTCTCGCAGTCGCTGCAGGAAATAAGATCCTTTTCCATAGATTTTATATCATTCCACGTGAAGGCATTATGATAAAAAATTATTTTATATTATCGAAATCGTACCATCCACCCTCACTGCTGTACTTGATCTTTTTATCACCGGTGTAGTTAGACAGGACCATCCTTTTCAGCGTTACAGGAGGTATGAACTGGTCTTCCCCGGTCTCAGCATAAAGGTATTCGGATATGTGGTATACCGTATCGAGACCGATTATATCCATGAGCTCGAAAGGGCCCATAGGGAATCCAAATGCCAGCTTCACCATCTGATCGATATCCTTTATTGATGATACCCCGTTCTCCTTCGATCTTATTGCAGAAAGCAGCCATCCGGTTATAAAGCGTGTTGTGAAGAACCCGGGGACATCGGTTACGGTTACCGGAATCTTTCCTATCGCCCTTGCCAGGTTCGAAATTTTCTCAATGGTTTCATCTGAAGTCAGCTGGGATTTAACTACTTCGATCAGCTTCATCACAGGTGCAGGATTGAACCAGTGCATACCAGCCACACGATCCTTCTTTCTTATTTTTTCTGCTATCTCTGCAATCATTATTCCGGAGGTGTTTGATGCTATAATTGCATCATCATCAACATTCTTTTCTATGTTAGCGAAAACTGATTTTTTCAGATCAAGTATTTCAGAAACTGCTTCGATGACAAGAAAACTGCCGTTGAGAGACGAATATTGGGTTGATGTGCTTATTTTGGACATTGCTTTTTCCATATCATCCGTGCTCATCTTTCCCTTTTCCACAAGATTCTTCATTCCGTACTTCCCGTTCCTTATGCTTTCAACCGCGTTTTTAAGAATGTCATCGTTTATATCAACGATTGCAACTTCATATCCGTTTCTCGCAAGTATCTGTGCGATCCCCTGCCCCATTACTCCTGATCCAACAATTCCCACCTTTTTCA
This sequence comes from Thermoplasmataceae archaeon, assembly GCA_031961165.1. Classification (GTDB taxonomy): domain Archaea; phylum Thermoplasmatota; class Thermoplasmata; order Thermoplasmatales; family Thermoplasmataceae; genus JAVRLS01. The sequence goes on along the minus strand of JAVRLU010000009.1, from coordinate 31,435 downwards.
TGTCCATATCTACGGAATCGGATTTTCACTAATAATATTTCCTTTCAGCCGGGGATATTGTCCTGAAAATTCTTAATAATCCCCTCGCACAGGATATGCCAGGAGATATCATTCTCCTATGTAACCGGCAATTATATCTGAAACGTTTGTTCCAGTTCGACCGGTCATTATTGCTCCGTGAACCTTCGAAAGGAAGGTATAGCTGTCATTATCCTCGATGGCACTTTCCATGTCCTCATCCTTGATATTCCTCTTTTCGTAACCGTCAACTATCCCCCCGGCCGCCGGGCTTGATCCGTCTATCCCGTCCGTGCCTATGCTTACAAAAAGGAAGTCCGTGAAAGAGGTATTCTTCATAAACCTGAGGCTGAGCTCGAGATTCCTCCCCCCTATTCCTTTCCCCCTGACGTTGACTGTCGTTTCACCCCCAAAGACAAACCAGAAGGGCCTGCCGATGATCCTGTGAATATCATGCAGGACTGTATCCAGGTATGTTCCAAGGAAATCGACGTTCGCCTCTATTCCTGATCCGAGGGAAATGCAATCCTTTCCGATCTTCTGGTAAACGAAATTGACAAAATCGGAATTCTTAAGTATCACCAGATTTTCAACGTTCCTGAAATAGGTATCATCAATGATCGATCGGTCCATGAAGAACTGGACCTTAGAATCGAGTACTGATCGATATTTTTCATAGACCATGCGTGGATCCGTCCTCGTTTTTACCAGGGGGCCGGATGCAATCACGGATATATCGTCTCCCGGCACATCGGAAACGATGAACGATACGATCCTGGCAGGATATAGAATTTTCGCAAGCTTTCCTCCCTTTACCCTGGATAGCGCTGATCTTATTGCGTTCAGCTCGTAAATATTGGACCCGTGTTCCATCATTTTTCTTGACATTTCCGATATGAATGATATGTCGATGCCATCTTCCGGTATTTCGAAGAGCGAGGATCCGCCACCGGATATGAGGACTATGACCAGGTCTCTCGGCCCGGCGTGAACGTGCGAAAGGAGTTCCACGGATGAATCCACGGAGGCCTGTGACGTGTATGGATGTGTACCCCTCAGGATCTGCAGTTCCGGATATTCGATGACGTTTTCATCCTCCGGAACGATTATTCCAGCGTACGAAAGCCGCCCGACCAATGCATTCCTTATTCCGGCGTACATTGCCATGGAGGCTTTTCCAAATCCTATCACGAATACTTTTTCATACGACGATAAATTCAATTTCGCCAGGTATGGCTTTACCAGTTTTTCGGGATCAAGTTCATCAAAAGCTTCCTTGAAAATATTGATAATGAACGATCTTCTCCCGTTTATGCAGACATCTTTTTCGTTAAGAAGATTTAAAGACATATGGATTGCAATTGCAGACTCGTAATAAAATTTGTTCATGATTTTTAATTTAAGGGATAATAATTCTATTGGAACTGCAGAAAACGATCTGATAAATAGAGTCTATCACAAAAATATTATGCCTTATTAATTATGATGAAAAATATGAGAGCTTCTGAGATATTTGAAAAATTCATAGATGAAAACGGAATGTATCCAGTTTTTGGAAACCCGGGGACAACGGAGATACCCATGCTGAGAAATGTTAAGAAATATTACTTGACGCTCCATGATTCCATATCGGTTGGAATGGCCGAGGGCCGATCCGATTACACTGGCAGGCCAACCATCGTCAACCTCCATTCTCTCCCGGGTATATCGAATTCAATGGCATTCATATTTTCTGCTTATAAGAACCGGTCTCCGCTTATAATTACGGCAGGGCAGCAGGACAGGAGGCACCTTTTCTATGATCCTCTGCTCTCAGGCGATCAGATTCCGATGGTCGACGGATACGTGAAGTACGCTTACGAGGTCAGGGAAGCAAATGAGATACCATCAGCAATGAGGAGGGCAGCGGAGATTGCCATGGAACCCCCGATGGGGCCGGTGTTCCTCTCTTTTCCCATGGACCTTATGGACGGCGATGGGGATTATCGTGAAGAAAAGCCGTTTTATTCCGATTACGGGACAGAAGAAGAAAAATCGGTTAAGGAGATATCCGATGCAATAAACGAACACAAGAATGTCGCGATCGTATTCGGATACGAAATTGACAGCTTCGGCGGATACAACGAGGCGATAAATTTTGCAGAACGCCTGAATGTACCGGTTTTTACTGAATCATGGCCCATCAGATCGGTCTTTGACAGCGGAAACAGGCACTACTATGGAAGCCTCCCCCTGACAGCTGCCGGGATAAATTACGCACTTAAGGATTTTGATCTTATCTTATTCATAGGCGGCGATATTTTCATATATCCGTATACGGATGCTGAACCGCTGGCAGGCAAGGAATGCATCTTCGTGGGATTCGATCTGTCGCACAGGACAGGTAAATCGTACAGGATGAATCCCGTTTCGTTCATGAGATCGGCCATGAATTATATAAAACCGAAGGAAAAATTCGAACATAAAAATATTCCTGAGCCGTCTGTGGCCTCTGGGATAATGAGGAATGTATCAAAGTTATTTGGCGATTACTCGATTGTTGATGAGGCCGTTACCGGATCGGCTGCTGTGCAGAGATTCCTCGGCAATATGCCGAAGGGCTACTATTCTTCAAGGGCAGGCCCGCTAGGCTGGGGAGATTCGGCCACGGTGGGCGTATCTACTGTTAGCAAAAAAACCCTTGGCATAATCGGGGATGGCGCATTTATGTATACAGTTCAGAGCCTGTGGACTGCTTCGAATTATGGCCTTCCAGCCAAATTCCTTGTGCTTAAGAATAACGCATACAATATACTCAGAAGCTATTCAAAGGCTTATGGATACGGAATAGAGGAGGAAAGCTACCTGAAATTTGATCTTGACGTGGTGAAGATATCAGAATCGTTCGGAGTCGATGCAAGAAAATATTCGTCTGACGATGACCTGCTGTGGCTAAGGGACGGAAATGAACCGAAAGTGCTTGTTTATGAAGAGGAGAGCACCATACCGGAGATGTTCTAGGGGGCGATAAGGTGAATATAGGTGTAATAGGTGGAAGTTCAGTTGATGAGAAGATCTGCGGCATTGCATATTCAGTCGGTAAATTTCTGGCTTCGGCAGGGGCCACGGTATTCTGCGGCGGGTTGACCGGGGTTATGGAGTGCGTTTCCCACGGGGTATACGATAATCATGGAACCGTTGTGGGAATCCTGCCAGGATATAAAAGATCGGAGGGTAACAGGTATCTCACCGTAAGAATCCCGACGGGAATCGGCTATGCCAGGAATTTCCTGATAATAAGGGCTTCCGATGTTTTAATAGCTATTGACGGATCGTCAGGAACTCTTTCTGAAGCTGCCTTTGCCGTGACCGAAGGCAAGGATGTCGTATCCATCTTCGATATTTATATCCCGAGAAAAAAGAATGGTGAGGGAAATGTATACATAATTCCTGACCCTGAGGAGGCAGTCAACATGGCGGTGAAGATAGCAAAAAGCCTTGACAAGACCGAATAAATCGCGTAAAACATTGATATTCCCCCGTTTCTATATTGAAATATCCGGAATGATGCTCATAAGAACGGCGAATTCAATACCGGTGTTCGATCGTATCATGCCGAAACTAAGAAATATTCAGGAATAAAGCACTTTCCTTATCCTTATCCTCTGAACCGCATTCATCAGGATCAGGACGATCATTACCGCAATGGAAAGCTGTATGAAATGAATACCGTAAGGCGACACGAGATTGAAATAACCGAGGATCAGCAAGGATTTTCCTATGGAAGTTTCGAAGACCAGTGACATCATGACGGAGAGCAGGCCTAGAAAGAGAGAAAACAGTTCTATGCCCTGGAGACCTATTTTCATTATATCGTATATCAGGTAGCTTATAATTATGGCAATTATACCGAGTATGACGACGGTCTTATCAAGGAGGTATATATTCGCAGCTGCAAATATGAATATGCCGAATGTTATTATAGATATGTAAAAAACCCTGTCCCTCTTTCCGCTGATCTCCCGTAATCGTGTACCTGTCAGCGCTATCAGGGAAAGGCTTATCAGTACCATGAAATCCGTTATATTTACAAGGAAAGAACCCCCCGCAGTAGTCATTATTATAATTGCAACCAGGGTGAAAACCCATGAGAATCCTGCAAAGGATTGCGGAAATATGTTGTCCTCTGCCAGGGAACGCAGATGCCTTGAAGCCGCCATGAATGCCGGCACAAATGTTGTAAGTGTTGCGAGAAGAAACGAGATCGCAATCAGGATCGCCCATGTTGAATTCTGGAAGGATGAAGCAACATATATTGCAGGTATGACCGCACTGTTTATCGCCGATTCACTTGCATGCAGCGAAAATATGGCCAGGGCGTATAATATCTGGAATACTCCGGCAACTGCAATGACACTGTACATTGAGGCTGGAATATATTTCGGTTTTGAAAAACGGTGATGCACAATTGCAGAAATTATGGGTATGCTGGATTCTTCCCTCGAATCCCTTTCCATAACCTGTATCTCCTGGTATCCGAAAAAGAGGATAAAGAGGTATCCTGTGTTCATTATCGTATCACTGAGAACGCTCCCGTGGAAATCGAATATGCCTGACATGTTCCATGATCCGCGGAAACCCAGGTCCAGGGCATCAAAGAATATTATGCTTATCATTATTACAAGAAAAACGATCTGTATGTGGCCTATTGTCCTCATAAATTTCTTTTCAAAGAATGCGTTTATTATGAACCACACAATCATTGCGATTATTATGAAAATTATGACCGCATTGACAAGTGTTACGTTGAGGCCGGCGGATTTCAGCAATGAGGGTATCACCGTAAGATCAAAATCCAGGAAATAAATTACTGAGAATGCTGCCAGTGCAGTATTTGCGATCCACATTGAAAAGCGTGATATGAAGTATCTGACGCTTCCCCTCCCGTATGCAGATCTTATGAATGAAGGCCCTCCAAATGCTTCTATATTATTTTTATATGAGTATTGCCCCATCTTTGAATAGAGGTATGCAAGAAGAAATGACATGCCTATTGCTATTACCAGTGAAATGATGGAAACATAAACGTACTGGTAGATATTTTCCGGTATAAGGATGAAGAGCGGCGATCCTATTGTTGTTCCGAGGCCTATCGCAAAAAGAGTTACGAAACCGTAAACAGGATTCTTTGTTTCCTTGAGGGTCGGCCTGCGGAATTTCACATGTATTGATGAAAAGAATTCGGATATCAGTATAATTGAAAGCATTATTGACACAGCCGCAATGAAGAACGAAACGAAGGCAGGAAAATAAAGATTTGAAAGTATATCCGTAGAAAGAATGAAGATTATTGATGAGTAAAGGAAAAAAATGCCTGCTGCCAGAGATAAGCTTTTCAAGAAGAGCAGTGACATTTTTGCCTTGATCATTTTTTCCTCCCTTATTTCGTTCGATCACGCTTCATTCTGTAAAGACGGTATTCACGGACCATCATGCCATTCCAGCTGGCATTGCGTTACTTTTTCAGATTCTCCCCCGCAAGCCTCAGGGTATGAAGAGCAATGAACATTACAAGAAGCGAGAATCCGAACATGAATATGAATATGGCGTAACCTTCCGGGCTGTGGCCAGTGAATTCGACAACTGCAGTTGACATATAGTTCCTGACGAGCGCCGGCTTTATGAATATGAAGAGTGACGGAATCATCGTGAAAATGGAAACGATGACCAGGAAAGCTGAAAGAAAGAACTCACCTATGGAAACATAGAATTGCTCCTTTGATTTTTTTTCATCCTTCATAAGATTCCTGAATTCCATTATGTTCTGGTCCTTGCTTTCCTCAAAGGCAGATTTTATCCTGCCAAGTTTCTCTATATCCTGTCCAGCCAGGAGCATCAGGCCCTTGACATCCAGTAATGTGCTTTCTAAAGATTTATCAAAACTGTCTGACATATTGTCATCGCCAAGCTGTCTATTACGTATTCAGATATTGCTTTATAATACTTTTGAATACTCTTACAGTCATGGAATCCATATCAAAAAATGTGATAGATAATCTTCTGGACGCAGTCATATCAATTAATTTATATAAAAAGGAGAAGAGCGATTACGAAAATTTCAGTGCAATGGTTGATTCCAGGAAGGAAACGCTTGATTCGCTCATACTGGAACTGAAAAATGTCTTGACTAATTTTGATGCAACAAAGGCCGGAGTCAATTTTGACGATGCAAAGGCAAAGATAATCGATTTTGCAACAATGGCCATACAGCAGGTAAAGGAAAAGATAAGCAAGCAGTCAAAGGATGATGCAGCAAACCTGAAGCAGAAGATGGATTCTGATCTGAATAAGGCGATGGGAAGCCTGAATCTTTTTCTATCAAACGATCCCTTTAAAATTATTGATTATACGGTATACCTTAAGAATACAAACAATTCCTACGAAGGACGTGTTCTCTACAGATGTGACGACAATATATCCTATGAATTCACGCTCAATTCAGGCCTGGTCCCTGAACTAAAGGAGGATCTTTACTCCAGTTCCATAGTGAAGGGGATCAAGATCCCGGTGAGAAAGGGGAAATCGTTGATGAGCCAGGAAATAGCTGTGGATTATGAAAAGATGGACAAATATTTCATAAAGTACGGAGAACTTTCCCCGAAATACCTGACGCTTACAGTTTTCAATTCCGATACCGGCTCCTCCATAAACTTCTTCTATCCGGTCGAAAAACCTGAAATGATGAAAATAGTATACAGGGATGAAAGCGGCGAGGTTGAGGTAGAAAATGATCCTGTACTCAATAAATACATCGATTATTCGGCTATAAAATCTTACCTGAATAACGTAATTTCGCTTCTGAGGGATCTGATGTCCAAGAGGAAAAGCGTTTTGTCCATAAAGTTCAACGATCAGGATCTTTTTGAAAACAATGACTTTTCGAAGCTCATGATATATACCATAACAAAGTACAGGGATATAATTATGGCAGATATACAGAAAGGCATAATAACAAAGGAAATGATAATAAACAAACTTGCGAATATTGATGAGAATACTTCAAAACAGGTAATGCAACTGCTCGGTATAACAAGCGGTCCTGAAAAGAGCGAAACAAACAGTATTTAATGGAATTAAGCATAATCATGCGTGTACATAATCCGGTATTCAGAAATAGGCCTGAAGGGCCCGAAGGAAAGGGCCACGATGGAAAGGATCCTGAAAGAGAATATAAAAACGTATTATTCCCTCATTGGTATAGATCCTAATGTGTGGGCAGACCATGGCCATATTTATACCGACGCAGAATCCGATCAGCCCCTCCGTTATATAATGGGCATAAAATCTTTTTCAAGGTGCGATCACTTTAAACTCGAAAGTATTGAAGGCATAGGTGAATTTATTGACAGGCATTACCGTAAAAAAATAGAAGGGAAGAAGTTTGCCGTTAAATGCCACAGGATCGGGAACCATAGCTTTTCATCGATGGATGTGCAGCGCTACATAGGCGATATGCTCTACGGTGATTCCGCCGGCGTGGACCTTGACAATCCCGACATCAGGATATTTATCGAGATAAGAAACAATGACGTTTACGTATACGATTCGGTAATAGAGGGCCCTGGCGGGCTTCCACTTGGATCCCAGGGCAGGATGGTTTCACTTGTTTCCGGTGGCATAGATTCGCCCGTTGCGACTTATATGATGATGAAGCGCGGTTCTCCGTGCGATATCGTTTTCTGCTCACTCTCCGATCCCGTGGATACATCGCCGTTCCTCAGGATTGTATCGTCATTCGTCAAGAAATGGGCCCCGTACAGGGACGATAAAATTTTTATTGTTGACTGCAGGCCCCTCATAAAGACGCTAACATCAAACAAAAATATAAAATTCTCAAATGTTACGTACAAACGAATACTTTACAAAATAGCGGAAAGTATAGCGAATGAACGCAACGCATATGGAATAGTTACGGGTGAATCACTTGGGCAGGTTTCGTCCCAAACAGCCGAAAACCTCAGGGCAATAGAAAGCGGTATTGATATCCCTATCTATAGGCCACTGATAGGATTCGACAAGGATGAGATAGTCAAGATAGCCAGATCAATAGGGACGTATCCGGAAGATAATTTAGGTGAGTTCTGCTCTCTCTTTGCCGATCATCCCATAACCAGGTCGAGACCGGAAGAGATCGACGGGGATATGGGATACATTGATCTTTCAACTATCACCGGTAACATGCGGATACTGAGCTTCAAGGATATCTCAGGATCGGTGATGAATGATGACATCAGGTATGATGGAACCACCGAAGATGCAGTTTTCATTGATCTTCGACCTGAAAGGGAATATGAAAAATCGCATATTGAGGGCGCATTGCACATGGGTATCGGCGACATAGAGAAGATATCCGATAAAAGCAGGCGATATGTCTTTTACTGTGAGAAGGGCATGCAAAGCGCATATGCCGCAAGCCTTCTCAAAAGCCACGGATTCAGGGCATACTATGAAACGTACAAGAATCTACTGAAGGGGGAGAAATTCAAAGTTAAGGGGATCTGACAGCAAACCTACGAGTATCGGCGTTTCCTTTATTATCCATTTTCTGGCCCTGGCCTCCCTGAGTTTTTCTGTAACATGCGACCATTTCACGAGATCCGGCACCTCGTACAGGACAACGAATTCCTGGTCTCCAAGGCCGAATGAATACGTCGTATACGATCTTATGCCTTCCTGATCCGGATGGGTTGTAGCCATCCTTATATGTTCCATCATTATCTCCTTCCTTTCATTATAATCTATAAGGTACCAGTCTGGGGATTTTGACATAGGGTATGCCACGAAATACTCGATCGGATCCTGCTTGAGGGTGTCCTTGAGGCTCTTTTTTCCGTGCATATAGGGCGACTGGTCATAAATCGATATGGACGAATAAACCGGAAAGGCATATCTTCCGAATATACTGGCAAATTTTTCCCTTGTTGATATCAATCTATGCGGGTCATCTGAAGAGAACCATATTATGACATCAGCATCGTTCCTGAAGGACCTGTACAGGTGCAGATTCAAAAGATCTTTCCTGGCATCCCTTGAATACCTGTTTATATCGCTTACTTCACGCGCCATAACGTAGGGATTTATCCAGAAGTCCTTCTCGAAACGATAGGCTGCCACCATTGTGTATATCTGATCCATGAAGCACTGATATTATTTTACTAATTATCATTTACTATCGGTATTTATTGCAATTAATATCGATCATTGATCCGTAAATAACGCATTCCCTTTTCTATTCCGCCGGATTTAAAAAACGTGACTGTTCACCTTTCCACACGTGAAGATCCTGAAACCTGCGGGAATCCTGTATTGATGGCTTTCATCTGTCAGGTATGCAACGTACGGGCTGGCCGCCAGATTGCGGAGAAATGATGTCAGGCCCTTATGGAATCATAAACCATCAGCGAGATCAGCCTGCCGTATTCTGTCAGGCGCCCCCCGTATTGAAGTCTCTGATCTCCGGAAAGCAGAAACAGGCTCACGGTATCTGTGGAAGTACCTGGCGAAGGCCTGCCAGTCGATCTGTCCACGATGCCCAGATCGTTCATCGCCTGCGACTTGCTTTCAATCACGGTCTGGAAGAGGCCAAGCGCGGCTGAATCCGAGAGCGGGAGATCCGTTACTACGCATATATTTATTGTCCCGCCCGGCCGGCCATAACTGCCGATGCTCAGGGCATTGCCGGTTCCGGACGTTACGTATGTAAGCATTTCATAATTTCCTGCATGCGATTCTTTCTCCACTACGGTGGATACGTCAACTGCAGTGAGAGTTACAACGCTTTTCTTTTTGTCATAACCTTTCTTTTCTAGAAAATCCTCAGTATCTATAACAGGATCGCTGTTATAATCAATGCTTACATGCCGGTTTATGTAAGCCTCAGCGTTTCCATATCCTCCATTATATGGCGCGTTGCTGAAAAATCTTGCGCTTTGCCCGAAAAAAATTACATAATGATCGCCAGCCATCTGCAGTTCCAGATCCATCATTATGCTGTATAGAAGCATCAAAATAAATATTCCCGATTGTATTGCGACAATCCGGAAATTTTAGAAATATACAATGAAAGAAAAAATATTAAAACACGAAACATTATCATCATATGGATCAGGAAGAAAACGAAGACAATATATGGACTGATGAAACCCAGCTCAGTAACATTGTCAATGAACTTAACTTTAAGATCAAGGTCTTCGGTTTCGGCGGATCTGGATCCAATACAATCAACAGGCTTATGAAGGAGCAGCTTTCAGGGGTAAAGCTCATAGCCTGCAATACCGATGCCGCGCACCTGCTGAGAATAAGGGCAAACGGAAAAATACTTCTTGGAAAGGACCTGACCAGGGGTCTTGGCGCCGGGGCGAATCCGGAGGTGGGAGAAATGGCGGCAAAAGCCTCAGAAGGTGATATTCTCAAGCAGATAGACGAGGCAAGCATAATATTCATAACTGTAGGCCTCGGTGGGGGAACCGGAACTGGCGCGGCTCCGTATGTGGCCAAGCTCGCAAAGGACAGGGGCCTGCTTACAATTTCCTTTGCCACGCTTCCGTTTTCATCTGAGGGCGCCATAAGGATGAAGAATGCCCTTGAAGGCGTGAATAAACTCGTAAGGAATTCTGATGCAGCTATAATAATCCCGAATGATAAACTCCAGGAACTGTTTCCCGACATGCCGATCCAGAAGGCGTTTAAATTTGAAGATGAAGTTATTTCCACCGGCATAAAGGGAATAACGGATCTTATAATGAACACCGGGATGATAAACCTTGATTTCAACGATCTCAGGAAGATAATGAAAGATTCGGGATTCGCAACAATAGGCATGGGCACATCCAGCCAGGCGGTCGGAGATCGCGTGATAGAAGCCGTTGAAAGGGCAATTGGATCTCCGTTCATGGATGTTGACATTTCAAGGGCCCGTGGTGCCATAATAAATGTCATGGGCGGGAAGGATCTGCAGCTTGTTGAAGCGCAGCAGGCAGCAGAAATTGTAAGAAAGAGAATTTCCCGTGATGCAGGAATAATGTGGGGCACAGTTGTTGACGAAAAGATGAGATCATCAATCAAAGTTCTTTTAATACTGTCCGGGGTGGAACCAAAATTCAATATGGAAAAGCCCGGTGACGCCTGAAATTTTTTAACCGGTCATCGTTTTTATATCCTTTATCATAAAATAGCCGCCGGATCCTTTCCACATCTTTTCACCGCTGACACTGCAGGACTTTTTGCCGAAGCCGTATACGAAAGTTTCATATTCGCCGCCTTCACCGTTAATGTTTATTCCGTATCTTTTCCCCAGGGATTTTAAATGCTGGAGGTATCCGTAATCGAGTTCCTTCCCGAGATCATCCTCTGTGAGGCCGTCAGCGGATACGGAAACTATCATTGATCTTATTCCCGATTCCAGTATTCCTTCAATTTCCCTTTCCTGGTTGATCATCCAGAGTGGCGTGAACGATACTATGCCATATTCTGTGCACAGCTTTTCGATGCGGGTTTTCTGGTACTCGGAAGCCACTGCTCCTGAAATGATTGCCCCATAGCCTTCGGCCCTCAGCTTTAAAAATATCCCTTCAAAATCACCTTCATCAACAAATTCGGGTTCTATACCGAGAAGCGATGCAGGATATGAAGCCATCCTTATATTTGGAAAATGGAACATAAAAGAATATTCTTCCGGAATTACAATTATGGCTTTCCTCACGTCAAAACCCTGGTCTATAGCTATAAGTGCCGAAAAAAAAGAATCCTTGCCCCCTGACATTAAAACCGCTGCCTTCAACTAAAACCTACCGCTTTTAATTCCGCATTCCTATGGCGAATTTTAATTTTTTTGATCAAATACATTGTCATCATATTCGCCTCATGCCCCGTTTATGATGCAGAACACAGATAAATAGGGATACAATCTAAAATAACGAAAAGAGGAAATGACGTTTAACTGGAAATGAGGGGGATCATTGCAGGCAAGCTCTGATCGTTTCAGATGCGTTTAACCGTTAATTTTATGTATAGATACTGATAATGAGCGAATGTAAACGAGGGGAGAAATTATGGAAACAGAATACGTGACTATTAATAGAATAATTATCGCTGGATATAAAGCAAAGGTATCATCAGTATCGTTATGGGTGAACCGGCCGTGGTAAATTACAGAAAGATAAACCAGAACGTTACGATAAGTGACATAGACAGGGAGGTGCTTAATTACTGGCATGACCATAAAATTCAGGAAAAAGTAATAAATAGGGGCGGTGAAAAAAAGTTCACGTTTCTTGAGGGGCCGCCAACTGCAAATGGAAGGCCGCACATAGGCCACGCGATGACCAGGACCTTCAAGGATGTTAACCTCAGGTATATGGGAATGACCGGGCACCAGATTCAAAGGCGGACTGGCGGATGGGACTGCCATGGCCTTCCCGTTGAACTTGAAGCAGAAAAGCATTTTGGCTTCAAAACTAAATCCGAGATTGAGGCATTTGGCATAGACAAGTTCAATTCATACTGCAGGGAGAGCGTTTTCCGGTACATAGACGAATGGAAACAGGTCGATGATATAATCGGGTTTTCCGTCAACCATGATGATGATTACGTTACCCTGAGAAACGACTACATGGAGAGCGAGTGGCACGTCCTGAAGATGCTGTACGAGGAAGGGCTTCTCTACAAGGATTATACCATCGTTCCTTACTGCCCGAGGTGTGAAACAAGCCTGAGCTCACATGAGCTCGCCCAGGGCTACAAGGACATAAAGGATCCCTCCGTCTATGTTAAATTCAGGGAAGCCGGCAAGGAAAACTACTACTTCCTTGCATGGACAACTACGCCGTGGACACTTCCTTCAAATGAATTCCTCGTCGTAAATCCTGAAATTGAGTACTCCCTTGTGGAATACGAGAATTCGTACTATTACCTTGCCTCGTCCAGGGCGGGCGAACTGATCAAAAACGGCAGAGTTGTCGGCAAATTCACCGGTAAAGATCTTGCAGGAAAAAGATATGAACAGCTGATGCCCTTCCTGAAGGCCCCGGAAGGGACTCTTCGCATCGTAACCGGGGACTTTGTGAGCACGGAAGAGGGTACGGGTATAGTGCACGCTGCCCCGGCTTTTGGTGCCGATGATTTCCTTATTGGAAAGAGGGAAAATGTTGAGATCCTAAATCCGGTTGACAAAAACGGTATATTCACCGATAGATCACTGCCATGGCACGGAAAATTTGTCAGGGATGCAAACGATGATATAATAAAGTACCTTAAAACAAACGGCATGCTTTTCAAGAGTGAAAAATACCTTCACAGTTACCCTTTCTGTTACAGGTGCGATACACCGCTGCTCTACTACCCCCTTGATGCATGGTTCATAAAGGTGTCGAGCATCAGGGACAAGCTCCTCATGAATAACGAGAAGATAACATGGAAGCCGGAATACCTTAAGTACGGAAGATTCGGCAACTTTCTAATAGAGGCAAAGGACTGGAATCTGAGCCGTGATCGTTTCTGGGGTACGCCGCTTCCTGTATGGAGATGCAATAACAACCACGTTAAATTTATAGGAAGCAGGGATGAACTTAGAAAGATGGGGGCGGAAGTTCCCGAGGATCTTCACAGGCCATTCATTGATAACGTGACATTCAAATGCCCTGAATGTGGCGAGGATATGAAAAGAGAGCCGTATGTAATAGATACATGGTTCGATTCTGGAAGTGCCACGTATGCAGCCATGCACTATCCATTCGAAAATAAATTCGATCCTGAAAACGATTTACCGGTTTCCTTCATAACGGAAGCTATCGACCAGACAAGGGGCTGGTTCTATACGCTTCACGTAATTTCTTCCCTGATATTCTCGAAAAATGCTTATGAAAGCGTTCTGTCAATCAGCTTCATACTTGATGCCGAGGGCAGGAAGATGAGCAAAAGCAAGGGGAACTCCGTATACGCCCTTGATTTCCTGAGAGATGTCCCTCCGGATTCTTTAAGGCTCTTCTTCCTGTTCGGAGCGCCATGGAAATCGAAGAACCTGGACCGCAAGGTGATTGATGATCTGTCCAGGAAGATACTCTCAACGATACTGAATACGTATGCTTTCTTCTCATATAATGCAAATATAGACAATTTCGAGTTCCGTGGAATTGAAGGAATAGATAACATAATGGATCGCTGGATGATTTCCAGGCTGAACTCGTACGTAATGGAGATGAAAAAGGCGTTCGAAAATCTTGATCTGCAGGATACGGTTAAATTAACACTGGATTTTGTGGATGAACTATCGAACTTTTACCTCAGGCTTTCAAGGCGCAGATTCTGGGAAGAGAACAATGATGAAGCAAAAATGAAGGCCTATTCCACCCTCTATTATACGCTCCTTAACCTTTCCAGAAGCATATCGCCGATCGTGCCATTCTTTTCAGACTACATCTACATGAGCCTTAACGGCCCGAAGGAGAGCGTCCACCTTGACGATTATCCTGTGCCGGATCAGTCAAGAATAGATATCGAACTCCAGGATAAGATGAAAGCAGCATACACGTTAATAGAGGTAATCAGAAGGGTCAGGCAAGAAAATTCAATAAAGGGAAGGCAGCCGGTTTCAGAGATAAAAGTTTCCGGTGTGACAATGGATAATGATATAATAAGTATTATTTCAGGAGAGATCAATGCAAAGAAACTTTCATTCATAAATGCTGGACAGCGCCCCCTGAAACACAAGGTATCACTGATATTTTCGAAGGCAGCTCCGGTATTCAGGAGCAGGATCAACGATGTGAAGAATGCGGTTGAAAACTCAGATCCGGAGTACATATACACACAGCTGGAAGAAAAAGGAACTGTCCATATCAACGGATTCGATCTAACAAGGGATATGATCGATATAACGGTCATACCTGATCCCTCCTATGGCTACGGCAAGGACGAATCCTCCGGAATTGAGGTATTCATAAACAAGAACATCGACAGAAATGAACTGCTTGAAGGCATGGCACGTGAGATAGTCAGGAGGATCCAGGTGATGAGAAAGGACAGCAATCTTGAATACACCGATAAAATCGTGACATTTATAAACGATCCCGGCAGCTTCTCTGATGCAATAAATGCCTATTCAGATTACATAAAAAATGAAACGCTTAGTGAAAGAATAGAATTTTCAAAGGACGGCGAATACAGGGAATGGGATATAGACGGCGAAAAAATAGGGATAAGGATTGAAAAGATATAAAAATTAAAATAAGAAAATTATATTTTATTTTTTAAACGCAGCAGGCACGGGATTGTATACCGTTTTCTTCTCGTGTAAAGCTGAATATTCATCCTCCTGAAGTACGCCGTGAAGCAGCTTGCTTATAGCATATATCGATGCATATGAAACACTGAATATGAACGCACCAACAGCAACGATTGCAAAAGCCTCAAGGCCAAGCTGGTGAAGCGCAAGAAAACCGCCGCCGAAGAAAATGCCATTCGGGAGATTTGATGCACCTGAAGCTGCTGCAAATGGAGTCTGCGTAAAGAATGCGATCATTAGAAGACCGAATAAACCGCCAACGGTATGGCTGGGCAGAATTCCAACGGGATCGCTGTACCATTTTGGCCTTGAAAATATCTTTTCGGCATAGACAAATATCGGACCGCTAACAAGACCAAGTATCACTGCACTGCCAGGGCTTACATAACCGGCAAGAGGCGTTATGACTATGAGACCCATAAGGATGCCGTTTACAGCGTAAATAATGTCGGGATCACGCCTCGAAACAAGGAATTCTGTGGCCAGCGTGGATACGGACGCAGATGCAGCCGCAAGAAACGTGGTTATAACCACTATTATCGTTTCCGGAGTAAATGCCAGCTCGCTTCCGGGATTGAAACCGAACCACCCCATCCAGAGAAGGACTATCGAAAGAGCAAGCCATCCTGAATTTATGTTCAGACCCTCTTTCTTCGATTCTTTCATTCCTTTTTTCTTTTCTTCCTGCCATATACGGACGAGCAAAGCTATTGCTGCGAATCCCGCCGCTCCATGGACGAGAAGTCCACCGGCAAAATCACGGACACCGAACTTATAGAGCCAGCCAGTCGGGTTCCATATCCATGCCGCCGGGATTGTCCAGATAAAAATGAAGTATATAATTGAAAATAATGCAAATGCAGACATTTTCATCTTGCGAAGGACAACGACACCGACAAGAGCAAGGGTAACTGAAGCACCGGCAGTTTCAAAGAGGAAATAGGTTCCCGTTGCAAGGCCTGTATCAAAAAATTTAGTTCCGGTGATCCAGAAAACACCGGTAAGTTCACCGGCAGGATTTGATGAAAACAGTCCGAGAAAAACATTGCTATAGGTAGGATTTCCGATTATGCCGCCAATAGTAGGGGCAAAAGCGATATTAAAGCCGATGAGCCCCATGAAAAAAAGGGCAAAGACAGTTATTATAACTGTTTTGTAAAGGCTTCTGTCCATTCTACGGTTAAGTTCTCCAATTTCCAAAAGGCCGACCGATATTGTCATTGAAAATACAAGAAGGCCGGCCAATAACACCCATAAATTATTTATGAGACTGATAGGCATAATGATCACTGAAGATGGAAAATCGATTCGGCATATTTTAATTTTTATGCTACTTTAATATTAATTTATATTTATTATTATAATGTAAGCAATACAACGGATTATAATGTTAAACAAAGTTTGCGTTTATTGTATTGCCATTATTAATATTTCCTGCATAATAATGATCTGCCACATTCATTTTTGAACACTTGTTGTGATATTCAATCCATAATGTTATATTTGTAAAGTTCCACAGATCTTATGCCTTTCATACATTCCTTTCTGATAGAATATTCGGGGGTCTCTTCATTATTACTCATTTTGATGAACCGGTTGATCATTTTTACGTTAAACCGCATTTTTCGGCGCAGGTCTAGTATGAACAAATAATAGCTAGAGTTTTGCGTTACTTATATCTCATTGCCATTATGAATATTTCCGACAGATTCCCGAATATTCCTCGTGGATCTGTATGGATTCTCAATTGATGGTTTAAGTGCATTTATGAAACTATTACCGTATTTCTTTGAAGTGCCTGAACTGCCTGATATCTCCAAAGCACAATCTGAACGTTTCCGTTATTTCGCTCATAATTTCCGGAGGGGGAAGCACAGGGATATCCATATATCATACAAATGACCAACAGGTTCGCAAGTTTTATGGATTTACTAATTATTTATGAAAAATAGAATAGAATTAACACGAAACTCTGGCTTGAATTTTATATTAAAATCCGGCGTCTAGACGTGAGTATGGATAGCATTCTTGAGTTTGATTGCCTCGGATATATCAGGATTATTGACTAAAAATATTCATAAAAAAGTTTATATACTAATTTTGGTTATAAAATTATGTTTCAGATTGATGGGATTATATTTCTTATAGTTGCCCTTATCGATGGATTACTCTTTGGACTTGCCATAAAAAAGGGTGTTACATCATTTATCCTGATAATAATAGCGCTCATTATTTCCTCGTACATTGGCCTTTCTTTTGTCCCGCATCTTTCAATAACTGATATGTCATCAAAACTGCTTCCGTACACAAAAGAATATGCAGCCCAAATCACAAGTGACATTTCACTGGGTCTCAACGGATCATTATCCCTTAGCATAGTGCTCTTTATAATTGGCCTTGGCGTGGGAATCTGGAAGGGATAAACGGATAATTAAAAATATTTTTAATTATATCGGTATGTTATTAAATTCGTTAATTTTTTTAGATTCGTATTATTTTCATTTTATAGTTTCAATCTAATATCTTTCCTAAAATTTTTTGAGAAAGTTATTCCTGGTTGGTTAAGAATGTTTAAATGAACCGTTACTCGAATTAAAACCGATTTCTATAACGTAAAATGATCTTAAAAATATTTTATATTTTGAATGAAGCCCATTTCATGCCCTGTCCAGGTTTCCTTTCCATCCTTAGCCATTTTTAGGAAGCTTAATTATTATTAATGAAGATTCTTAAATTACTGTTTTTCGCTGGATTCCTCATTCTGGTTCCCAGAACTTATTGACTTGAGAAGTTCCTCTAGATCCTTGTCCCCGGGTACAGGTGTTGCGCTCTGTTTCTGCTTGGAATCTGCTGTTGCAGCCTCAGGTTTGGCCGGTGCCTTCAGTTCACCCAGAATCTTGTCAACGCTCTCAGGATTGTATTCTCCTCTCTGATTCACTGCAGTAGTTATCTGTTCAAGCTGGCCGCTTAATCTTTCCTGTATTTGATCCGATGATGAGATAATTTTTTCCACGTTCTGCTGCATCTGGATAACCTGCTTTTCGCTTAGCTGGCTTTTCAGGAGATCCTCAGATCCTTCCTTAAGTGATGCCCATACATCTTTGGTAGTCTTTGCAAACTGCAGGTTCAGGTCAATATTTTCAAGAAACATTTTATAATCTTTGAGCCCTTTGATCGCGCTCTCCAGGGATATTATATTGGAAGCGAAAACGCGCGCTTTATCAACATTTCCATCCTGAAGCGCTACCTTTGCATTCTGTAAATTGGTTTCCCTGTTTTTCTGATATTGCCTTATGGCACGATCAATATCTGACTTCCACTTATTTATTCTTGATCGTCTTTCCAGTAATTTTTCTTCCTCACTCTTCCCAATCTTAAACAATGCCATATATTACCCCCCCTATTTTTGAATCGATCTGTAATAATATTCTGATCCTCTTCAATTTGATATTAATGCGATATTATTAATAAACTTTTATGTCATAAATTGAAATCAAATTTATTACAGACCAGGGAGACTTTCAGCTTAATTATTCCAGACGAATGATCCACCATATGCCATAAACCTGATTTTGGCTGTTGCTGAGTGGCTCTTCACGAAATTCCCTGTGAATTAAACCTTTCATATTTCAGCACAGATTCCCTGTCTATGGACGGCTTAACACTGTCAACGACTGAGAGGATATCATTGGTTTCAACCGGCCTGTTCTTTCCCGTCTTTATTGCTTCCATAAATACGTTCTGTCCGGCTTTCTTGCATATGAATTCTATGTCAGCGCCGCTGTATCCTTCGGTTTCGCTCGCAAGTATATCGAGATCGACCCTTCCCACCAGTTTTATCTTTGCTATATTGAGCGAGAATATCTTTTTCCTTGCTTCATAGTCCGGTGGAGGCACATAAATTTTAACGTCAAAACGCCCTGGCCTGAGCATGGCCTCATCAACTTCCCATGGATTGTTCGTAGCCGCAATGATGAATATATTCCTGTTCCTCTGGGCCCCTATCCCGCCGACTTCATTAAGGAGTTGCGATACGCCTCGCTTGACAACATCTGAATTTGAAACGTCACGCCTTGGCACCAAGGTATCTATTTCATCAAAGAATATAATTGAAGGCGATAAAAGATAGGCAGCTCTGAAGAGTTTTGTGATATTTTTTTCAAAAAGACCGAACCACTGGCTATAAAGCGCTGACGGATTTACGCTGATAAACCTGGCCTTTACCTCGTTCGCTATGGCCTTCACAATGAATGTCTTTCCTGTTCCAGGGGGGCCATAAAGAAGCATGCCTCCTCCAAACTGGACATTGTACTCCTGTGAGAGCTCTTTATACCTCATCGGGTATATGATCTTTGCCATAATTTCGTTTTTCACATTTTCTAATCCGGCTACGTCATCAAATGTTATTTTAGGGATCTCAGGTCTTTCCAGGCCTATCTCTTCCAGAAGTTTTGCGCCGTCCTGTATCTCCCCCTCTTCCTCCCTGCTAGCCTTTACATCGACCGTTTCACCGTTGAGCCTCTTATAGGCATTAAGAATAGACTGGCATTGCTGCAGCCTTTTATTCTTATCAGATGGTGATGAATTCTTAGCCACTTCCAGCATCAGCCTGTACGAAGCAAGGTAGTACTCTTTGGCGTTGTCCCTATGGCCTGCTGCCTCTTCCTTTATCCCTGCCTTCAGCAGCTTTGTAGCCTTTTCGAGATTTTCATCGTTTTGCGTTCAGGATTCGCCTCCAATATCTTCAGAATCGTCTCTCGGAATTGAAGAATCGATCACGGTTCCCTTTGTATAAAGCTTTATTTTCTTCAGCTTGAAAGAAAGAACAAAAAATTCAACCTTTATCTGGTACTCATCAGGAAAAATAGCGTATTCCGTTAATATTTTGGATATTTTACCCGATAGAAAAAGAAAATCCTTGTCACTTCCACTTGACGGCACAAAGTAAGCGTCAAATTTCAGGCCAACAAGCCTGTCGCGCCCAGGCACTGCACTTTCAGTTATCTTCTCCCTGTCCATCGATACACTTATGTCAAGAAGCTTTCCGCTTACCAGTGAACCGTTCTTGGCCTCATAGGCCTGCCCTAGAAGCTTTTTTGAAACGGTTATATATATTTTCGAAATTCTTTCATCTTTCAGATCGCCGTTGTAAAAATGCAGTACATCTTCAACTATCAGTGACATTTATCTGTCTAACCTCCGTTATATGCCCTTTAATACGATCATGAACATATCCCTTTTCAGATCGGATTATGGTGATTCATTCTACCACATGTAATTAATACTTTGTTTTAAACTTTTATAGCTATTGATCGGATTTCCACAATAAATTCGCAGGTATACCGATCGTTTTACTTCATCGGCACGGCAATGACGCTCATTTTCATCCAGTTCATGGGTTTGCAGGATTAGTTTTTGATGCCGGCGATGACATATAAGCCTGCATCTCGTTATATATGGCGCGGATGGATTTCAGATCTCCGGTAAACTCAATATATTTATTTATAAGCTGTATCTTTATTGTACCTTTCTTTTTTATCATTCCGGTTTCACTGTAAGATATCTCTTTCACTTCCTCAATAGGGGTGGAAACGAAATTATTCTTTTTAAATAGATGGCCTATCTGGTTATACCATATTAGGCGGCGATCCGTAATTATGAAATAGTATTCTGATCCCTGGTATTCAATTTCTGAAGGACTCTTGTATCTGACGTTCTCCCCGGGAGCTAAAAATTCCTCTAATGCCATTTTATATCATTAATCATATCTTATAAGGCTATAAAAATCTTGTGAGATTAGGCTTTAAATAATTTAAGAGGCCATCAATGCATCGCATTTTCCTCACCATTGGAATCAGGTTTGGAAACATGGATTCTCAAAAGAACATAGAAAATAATTGCGGAGATTATGCTTCCAAAGAGGATCTGCGGCATGTAAAGAAACAGCCAGTTCAGCCATGGCAACGGATATACGTTGAGGAATATGCCAGTGACGGTCGCTACAAGTGCGGAGAATGAAACGTTCCCCCTTACGGTTCCGGGTACTTCATAGAAGCTTTTCAAGGGCTGATCGTACCTTCTGCTGTAAAACCAGTCAATGATCAGAATAAATGTGAATGGAAATATAATCGAACCAGAAATATTCAGGAAGTTCTCTGCAGCATTCAGGATACCGAAGTACGCAAGAAATGCGCCCGAAAGGCCAAGAATGATGGTTGAGACCGGCTGGGCAAACCTTGATCCTGATTTTCCGAAAAGTGCCTGGATCGCTGATAAAAGATCTGCAGTTGCAGGATATAAATTCATGGAATTGGTATGTATTATAGCAAGCGCGGCGCCTACTGAAGCGGCAATAGATATTGATCCGGCCAGCGATCCAAGCTGATTGAAATGAACCGCTGCTATATTCCAGTTTCCTGTTTCAGCAAGCGAGAAGAATCCCAGTGATCCCATAAGGAAGACCGGAAGCATAATACCGGCTGGGGATGCAATAAAATACTTGATTTTGCTGGCATTTTTTTCGTCATCGTTGCTTGATTTTGCAAATCGTGTTATGGTTGAAACTTTGTATGCCCATGCCATTATCGAAAAGGCCAGTACGAGTCCTATAGACGATCCCCATGAAAATGAAGATGCCGGGAACATTATAATGCTGAAATGCAGTTTATACGAGGAGAAAAGAAAATAGGCGAGTATGGAATAGCTAGCAACAAGAATGACAGAAGTATACCTGTAGAACTTTTCCAGATACTTAGCTCCGAATATTACGATAACGATCTGGAAAATTGCCATGAAGAAAAACCAGATATCCGGATTCGTATTCGTAACTGATCCGATGATCAAGCCGCCAGTTACATCGTTCAGTCCAAACCAGCCGAGATTTACGAAGGTGAATATGATAGAGAATACGCTTGATGTCGCGTAACCATACGTCTTCCTGGATACCACGAGAGCGGGCGCGGGGATTTTCCTTCCCATTCCGGAAAATATTCCAGCAGGAACAAGACCTACGAAAAATGCAATTGAAAGCACAACGATGAAGAAAATAAAACCAAGGTTGCTCAGAAGATAGGCGATAATCGGCGTCAGGGCGGACGCACTTGCCATGGACCAGAAAATAAAAATTTTTCCCGGCGTCATGACCCTTTCATTTAATGGTATTGGATTCACGCCGATAGTCTCAATTCCGTAATTTCCATGCGTTGATTCTTCCATCATTCCTCATGAATACATCGATTAGATAAATTATTGCAAACTTTAGTTATAATCTATAATTAAATCAAATCATTACGCAATAACCTTTTTATTGATCGGATCATCGATCAGGAAACCGATCGATTTCCAGCTTCGACTGCTCACTTGGATGGACAAAGCAATTCCTGCACCTCGGTTCATAGAGATCCTTCCCTCCCACCCTTATAATCTCGCCAAATGCAGGTTTTCCGTTTATGATTCTCTGGGTGAATATTGCATCACCACCGCAAACAGCACATACGGCAGTTAGTGAGAAAATCTCGTCTGCATAACCGAGCAGCCTTGATGTTACGCTAAAGGGATTCCCGAAATGATCCCTGTTCAGTGCGGAAGCATAAACTATCTTCCTTTCTAGCGCAAGATTTTCAAGCAGCTCCGGGATTCCCGCCTCATTCTTCCAGAACTGTGCCTCATCAAGGCCGACCACTTCATAATCCGATACTTGATCAGTTATGAATTCCCTTGCCCTGTAGTCCACAGGGGAAAGCGTTGCCGGAAGCTTTATGCCCTTGTGCGTAACAACATCCGTTTCAGAATAGCGCCCATCTATGTCAGGTTTGAACAGTATTACCTTCCTTCCAGCGAGGGTATGCCTCTCAAGAAATTCAATGAGGCGTGAAGTCTTTCCTGAAAACATCGGACCGGTTATAACAATGAGTTTTCCAGTGGTAATGGACATCTTTATCTCTGAACGGTATATGTATATATAATTCAAATCTTGCGTTCTATAATTCTGCTTTCAACATAAAACTTGAAAAATGCGGACGTTTCATGTTATCAGAGTTTTCTGGCACTTTTATATACATTTTAGGCATCCGGGATCAATGGTGATACCCTGTGAAATGTCCCTGACATTGAGTATCTGTTGATATTAATGGAAAGCCTTTGAATAATAACTCGGCGACAATCAAAATGCTTGAAGGCATTTCATTGGTTTGAACAGGACACCATGAATCGAAAGGTGATCATAATGGATGTCGAAAAGCTCAATAAAGAACGCGTGGACAGGCCGAGCATGAGCAACATTATACTTGAAGCTGATGGTATTGATTTTTCATATGATAATGGTTACAAGGTTTTTGAGAATATATCCATAGAAGCTGATGAAAATAAATTCGTGGCCATAATAGGTCCCTCGGGAATCGGCAAATCAACCCTCCTGAGGATTATGGGCGGATTTCTTAAGCCGGATCGTGGAGAAATACGGCTTATGGGAAGGATCATAACAAAGCCCACCCCAAAGATGATGCTAATCCACCAGTCGATAATAACCTTCCCGTGGATGACCGCCTTGGAAAATGTAAAACTCTCCTTGAAGAATAGAGGGATGTCTGACGATGAGCAGGAGAAGGTGGCCAGATCCGCACTTGAGGATGTGGGGCTCCAGGGTTTCGAGGACCTGTATCCGAAGGAGATGAGTGGTGGGATGAGGCAGAGGGTTGCCATAGCAAGGGCACTCGCAGCCGATCCGGTTGTTTTCCTGATGGATGAGCCATTTGCACATCTTGACGAACTTACTGCCGAAGGCCTGCGCCAGGATATATACAATATACTGTTCAGCGAGGATACCCCTCTTAAATCCGTCATCATGGTATCCCATAACCTGACGGAGGTCCTGGAGCTTGCAGACGAAATATACATACTGAACGGATCGCCGGCTACCGTTGTCGGAAAGGTTTCCGTTAACATTCAAAGGCCAAGAAGCCCTAGAAGTGACGAATTCAACCGATACCTTGACATGCTGTACAACTACCTGACGCCGCCAAGGGTGAAGAGACCATGAACGATATCGTACTTATAACACTGGCTGTACTGGCTACGGCAGGAAGGGTCCTCGGGCTGATACTCTTCTCCATTGTTTCCGGATGGTTTCTTGCCTATGCGGCCATAAGGGGCAGGATTTTTGAGAATATTTATATAGCTGTTATCGAAGTATTCGAATCCGTACCGGTGATCTCTTTCTTTCCAATAGTTCTCGTGGTATTCATAACAAGGATAGGTGGGGCTCTCGGTGTGGAGCTTGCAGCGGATTTCCTCGTTTTTACAGCGGTCGTATGGAATATATGGATTGGTGAGTACCAGGCCTTCAAGACGGTGCCGAAGGAGATGCTGGAAGTTACTGAAAATTACAGGATGGGGATACTTTCAAAAATGAGGTATCTCCTCATACCATTTTCCGTGCCAAGGATAGCTGCGAACCTCTTTCCGAGCGTGTCAGACGGTTTTTTTTACATAACGGTGAGCGAAGTTTTTGCCATAGGTGTCCATTCTTACCAGACCTTCGGCGTAGGATCAGTGCTGGATTCGTTCGCAGCATCGAACAACGTTATCGGTATTGATTTATCATTGTTAATTCTCGGGATAATCATAGGAATCATAATAGCAGGTTTACGAAAATTCAGTGAATATGCGGTATCAAAATATACCCTTGATACGGATGCGCCGATCATCAGAAGGGGAAGATTGAATGTCAAGCAGACAACACGAGTCCTTTCAGAGATCGCGACAAACCCGTTCAAGAGGCTTGCAGTCTACTACAGGTTCAGGAATGAAGGAAACAGGAGCGAACCGGATTACGAAAAGAAATCAAGTGGGGAGAAGTACGGCAGGTACGTATGGGCGGGTGTAGGCATAGTGCTTCTTTCCCTAATCCTGTATGCCTCTGTTAGCGCAATTCTAACGGTAAAGCCGGCACAGTGGAAGATACTTGAGGATTACACTCCCGGCCTTCTGTGGGATCTCCTTTACGATTACGCGAGAGTCCTTACGATAGTCCTGATTTCCCTTGTGATCTCTATATTTCTCGGGTACTACCTGGCGGTGAACAAGAGGGCTGAAAAAGCCGGAGTGCCTATAATACAGGTCTTCAGCGCGTATCCGGCTCCTGTGTACTTTCCATTCCTTTATATATTAACAATACCATTTGTTTTCAGGACATTCGGCCCTGCAACAAATGAGCTGTACGTTCTTTTCCTGGGATTCATAAGCACTTTCTATTACGTTTTCTACAGTTTCTGGATGGGTGTCAAGGCCCTGCCCTCCGAGTACTGGGAAGTCATGAAAAACATGAATCTCGGCTTCTTCAAGAAGATGAGGATGATTGTTTTGCCGTCAACTTTTCCGTACATGATAAGCGGCATTTCATCGACAATAAACAGTGCATGGGGCGGCCTTATGATCGGGGAATACTGGCCCGATATCTACGGAAGCCATACACTGTCCATTCACACCGGGCTGATGAAGGTAATTGATGTTGCAACAAACAACGGGGATATCATGCTTGCGGCGTGGGCATCGTTCATATTCGGGATAGTTGTTGTAATCTACTCGATACTCTTCACAAGGCGCATGATGGATCTGGCAAGAAAGAGGTACGTGGCAGAGGAGGGGATATTCGCTGCATGATTAAAAAATGACCTATTTTTCATTTCTTTGAAATAATCCTTATAATATCCCCGTCCTTCAGGATATAGTCCTTTCCAAGTACGTTCATGGTCCTTCCGTTAACTGCCCTGATGAACCCATCCCCGATGTCGGTATGGATACGGTAAGCAAGATCGAGCGCGGTTGATCCCTCCTGCATTACAAAAGCGTCCGGAAGGACGTGCCCGGCCTTGTCGGTCCACTTTGATTCATCGTAAACTGGATATACCACGATATACCTCAGGTATTCCTTTGAAATCTTTTCGATCAGGGAATGTATCCTTGTTATGCGTTTATCGGATAATTTTTTCCTGATCATTTCCAGTGCTTCCCTCTGCTTCTCACTTCCGCCATTTATTGTGAAATCCAGATCCGTGGATGATATCAATCCCGTATTTCTGGCCTTCTTCAGGGCAAGCTCATATTCAGCAGACACAAAAAACGCATCGTGATATTCTTCAATAACTTTATTCATATACTCATCCGGTGCTATATCTGCCTTGTTTCCGACTATAACCATCGGCTTGGAATACTTTAAAATTGCTTCGGCAAGCTTTACTGCATCATCCTCGTTCCAGAGCATCAACTTCGCAGGGAAAAACTCCTTTTCCAGTATGATTGATATATCCTTCTCCCTTATTCCGAAGACCGATATTTTTTTCAGAAGAGATCTTGAAAGCCTTTCATCAGATGCATCTGCACGCCTTGCAAAATGATCCCAGTCTGAATATATTCGTGACGATATCCATTTTACCAGCTCATTTCTCACGGTTTTGATGTCTTCCCACGGCTTTGACTGGTTGTATTCATCCTTTCCCGAAAGATCGAAAAGAAGTATTATCGCATCAACGTCCCTTATGTTGTCAAGGAATTCGTTACCCATCCCCTTTCCATCGCTTGCACCTTCTATAAGCCCCGGAACATCAATTATCTGCACCGGGATATATCTTTCCCCATTTTCGCATTTCCCCTCATTGGGTTCGCACTTCTTTCCGATTTCCTGATCCGGGCATCGCACCTTGAAAAAGGTAACACCGATGTTTGGTTTCACCGTCGTGAACGGGTAGTTCCCAATTTCTGCCTCATTCTGGGTAGCAGCAGAAAAAAATGTGGACTTCCCTGCATTTGGCTTTCCTATGAGGCCTATCTTCACTGACACGGCAATGTATCACCGGATTGAAAATAAACTTGTCTAAGATGCATTATTTGCGGTCAGTGCCTTGGAATTTCTTGAATGGCGTTCGAAGCCCAGTTTCGCAAGGAAATATACCGTCTTTGCAAATCCAGGGAAGCTGTCAAAGTCAACCTTGCCAAATTTCTCGGCCACCTTCCCCTTCGTTTCACCGAGCTCCCTGAATATACCATCAATCCCTGAGAATACCCGATCGTTCATGTTTCTCACTACCCACTGTATTATCGGATTGTTCATCTCGCTGGTAAGATACGGAAAGAGCTCCTTTGTAACCCTGATCGAATGCTTCCATGAAATGTAAAGTATATCCCAGTATTTCTTCGGTATTGTATCGATCAGCGGGAACGCGTTTCCCTTAAGCCTGCTGTCGGTCATGGGAATAACGGGAAGCGGGAATATCCACGCCTTGAGATCGAGATCCACCATCTTTTCGACAAGCTTTATGCTTTCTTCTATATCCTCATCAGTTTCGTCCGGGAAACCTATTGTCATAGTATAGCATGGATGTATATGGTTATCCACAAGTATATTCGTCGCCTCGATAATTGTATCGCCCCATTCGTGCGGAGTCCATGGAAATGGCTTTCCACGCATGTACTTCGATATTATCCTCTCGCTTCCGCTCTCCAATCCAACAACAGGGGCTTCTGCCACATACTTATCGTATTCAGCTATCTCAGAAATGGCCTGAACGGTTCTTGGACTTGATCTGGCTCCGGGGGCCGATATATGGGGGAAGTATATATGCGTGACCCCAAGTTTTCTAACCTCCGTGAACAGGTTCACAAGTGCTTCGTGATTCACCTGAAGCTTTTTCGATCCGTACAGCATTATATCATCGGTCAGCAGCTCTGCACCTTGTATTCCGTTTCTCAGGTTAAGCTCGACCTCCTTCTTTATATCCTCAATGGGAATTGAACGGAAAGTTTCCGGAGTTATTGAACAGAACTGGCATCCCCTGGGGCAACCACGGGTGATCTGCACTTCACCGAAACGTGACGGCTTCAGTATGGTCGGTATTTCTTCTAACCTTGCCATTCTCCCCGTTATGTTTTTCGGAACCTCTTCATTGTTTTCCATCTTCCGCACAATGTCGGGAAGATCCAGTTCTGCTTCACCATCAAAAACGGTATCGGCCCATGGCGGCATCTTCATGGCGGCCTGCCATGCCCCTGGCCCGCCTATAAGTACCTTGAAATGGTATTTTTCCCTCAGCCTGCTGATCTTTTCCCCGAGTTCCAGGAAAAAGTCCGCGGTCCAGCTATTTCCTCCGCCAAAAATCATGGTAAGCTTTGTGCTTACCGGGCTCAGGCCATAGGGATCGTGAACGTTTACACCAACGACCCTTGTACTGGAATCGATTGCTTTTTCCAGCTTGTCAGGAGGGACAACCGCAACATCCTGGATGCCTCCTGCCACAAGGGCAGCCTCGACCTTCCTGAGGCTGTACGGTGCAATTACCGCTTCCCCATTGGCATACGCTTTCGCAGGCGGAGTGAAAAAATGGTTCATGAAGACCCTTGGAACAAGACGCGCAGGCAAACATGCAACGTAACCCAGCGGAGAAGCGCCATTATAGTCGGTGAACGTTCCCCTGTCAGAAGTCAGTACCACCTTGAAGGACATAACGATTATATTATTTTAAAATATTTAAAGATTATATCCTAAAAATTTGACATACTGAAGTTTTTTAACAAATATTGGTATTTGATCTTCAAAAACTTCCATTCCTGTACCTCTCGAGAAGCTGTATTCGTTTAGCAGGATGTGGGTGATCGGAAAATATGTATGATGAAAGTGATACTTTCTGATGCCTCCAGGCTTCGATTATTTCATCGATGTCGCCCGAAACCCGCTTATCATCGGAAAAGAGGAGCATCGAGGCCGTGGATTTCTTAACAGGAACGCTGTTCTTATCGATCTTTGCCAGGGCCCTCTGCAGATTTTCAGCGCCTCCGGGTATCGTTGTGGCTGCATTGACATCAGCGTATGATTCCCGCATCCTGTTCACTCCCATGACCATTATGCTGAAGAGAAAGCTTACGGCCATAAGCAAGGCTGCAATGATGAACGATGTTCCGTTTCCTTTCCTGTTTCCTGCAAAGATGGTTGTGTATCCGAAATAAAATATAAGCGTCGGTATGAGTCCTATGGCAAGAAGCAGCTCAGCATCATGATGCCTGAGGTGGCCGATTTCATGCCCCAGAACGGCCATGATTTCATCATGGTTAAGCACGGAAAGGAGGCCCCGTGTAACTGCTATTCTCTTTCCCGCAACCGGAGAACCGTATGCAAATGCGTTAGGCATCCTTACCTCCGAGATGAACACCTGCGGAGCCTTCATGTGATTGAGTTCTGCAACCTCAGCAACGGTCTTTATCAGAAAAGATTCAGCGTCATTTTCCCCGACCGGATGGACATGATAGAAGAATCCTATAAGGTATGGGCCGAAAAGCCACTGAAAAATGTCCATGAAGAGTACCATAAGCAACACAAAGCCTATTATCCCGATGCCGCTGTATCCGTAAAGATAATACAGAACACCGTAAACGAGAAGCGCGGCCATGATAGCGATGGCTATTCCCGCAAGAAGCGAGGCGGCCTTCAATTTAAAGCCTGTGGTGTCCATAGCCCGGAATCGTAAATAGCAAACAGTTATTTAAATATTGAAAGGTGTCCGTCATTTATTCCGGACTGTTTGGATAAATATTTATTGAGATGATACTATAACCGGGCAATGAATCATATATCAGATATACTTTCGGATGATTTTATAGGAAAAGAGGTTTCTGTCAGGGGCTGGGTATACAGGATCAGGAGCAGCGGAGGAATTACTTTCATAATTCTCAGGGATTCAAGCGGAATTGTACAGTGTACAGCAGCCAGAAAATCCCTTGATGATGATCGCTTTAAGGAAATATCATCACTTGGTATCGAGAGCAGCCTTGAAGTGAGCGGGACCCTTAAGAAGGATACAAGGGCAACTACCGGTTATGAAATTGAAGTTTCTTCCTTCAGGGTGTACCAGAAAAATGATGTTTTCCCAATAACAAAAGACAAGGGCGAGGAATTCCTGCTGGACAACCGCCACCTTTGGCTCAGGAGCAGGGAGTTCACATCTGTCCTGAAAATAAGGTCTTCAATCTTCAGGGCGTTCTCTGATTACTTCTATGAAAACGGTTACTACCAGGTCCAGCCACCATTCATGGTTTCAACTGCTGTGGAAGGCGGATCCACGCTATTTAAAGTCGATTTTTTCGGAGAACCCGTTTTCCTAAATCAGAGTGCGCAGTTCTACCTTGAAACTATGATATACAGCCTGGAAAAGGTATTTACCATAGCACCGAGCTTCAGGGCTGAAAAATCCAGGACATGGCGGCACCTGACCGAGTACTGGCACGGTGAGGCTGAAGTGGCATGGGTCGACAACAATGAGATGATGGATATAGAGGAAAAGATGATCTATTACATTATATCCAGAGTAACGGATGAAAACAGGGAAGATTTTGAGATTCTGGGCAGGGATGTCGATACCCTTAAGAGGATGAAGCCGCCGTACTACCGTGTAAAATATTCAGATATAATAAAAAAGGCTGCCTCACTGGGAATGGACCTGAAATACGGGGACGATCTCGGAGCCGATGAGGAGAGAAAAATCACCATGGAATACGACAAACCGATATTTGTTACAAACTATCCGAAGGCACTGAAGCCCTTCTACATGCCACTGGATCCGGATAATCCGGGTGAGGTGCTCAACCACGATCTGCTTGCTCCGGAGGGCTACGGAGAAATAATCGGAGGAAGCCAGAGGATATGGGATTATAACGATCTAATGCAGAGGATAAAGGAGGAAAACCTGAATGAAAGTGATTACTACTGGTATATCGATCTGAGGAAATACGGGAGCATACCGCATTCTGGCTTCGGCCTTGGCCTTGACAGGCTATCAATGTGGATAATGAAACGTGATAACATCAGGGAGGCAATTCCTTATCCAAGGACAATAAGGAGGATACGGCCTTAAAAGTTTTGATATGAACATAGAAGGTGAATTCTCCGTATTTCCTGTATATAATTAATATCAGGCACTTAAAAATACGATCGTCTACATGGAAATTATAGCAGATGCTGCAACGGTTATGAATGATGCAAGGGCGTTAACCTGGCCCTTGTTGAGTTTTCCCCTGTTTTCGAAAACTGAACCGAGTACGCTGTCAATCTGGCAT
>JAVRLU010000008.1:0-36466 GCA_031961165.1 Thermoplasmataceae archaeon | reverse complement strand
CGAACGCCTCTTTCCAGTCTCCCTGAACATCCGGGAGCCAGTTTTCAGATGATGCCGCGCTTTCAAATGCAGAATAAAGCGTTCCAAAAGTGTCAACAAGATAGGAACCGAAATCGTCCCTGCACTTGTTAATATCCCTGCCCATCTTCTGGCACAGGATCTCAAAAAGCTTATCAGCCTTCTGCTCGTTCTTCCATTCAGATATCTTTTCCCTGGCCTGGTGGGAATTGACACGTTTCAGTGAAAGATCTACATTCTTCCTTTCCTTATTTACGTTGAGAACTTTGCATACTGCCCTCTGACCCTCGCGGAGATATGACCGTATGTGTTTCACCCAGCCCGTGGCCACCTCAGATATATGTATATATCCTTCAACGCCGGGATATTCCTCGAGAGTGACCTCCACGCCAAAGTTCTTGACCTGCGTGATCTTCACGACCACAAGATCTCCAACCTCAGGAAGGGACTTTACAATCATAGCTCCTCAACAACTTCCCCTGAAGTCGCGAGAGTCCCGCCAGTCGGCTTTGCAAGCGTAGACCCGCATATGTTGCACGTAACCACAGAGGATGCCTTTGTGAAAACAACCTGTATGTTTCCGCAATCCTTGCACTTTATCTTTATGAAATCTGATTTTATATTTTTTGGTTTTATAAATTTTGCATCCGACATGCTTATGCCTCCACTATCTCGAATTTCTTTGCCCTTATTCCGACAGGCGTCACAGCCTTGTGGCACTGGTCGCATACAAGCCTGAGCGCAACCCTTTTGGTTGGCTTTTCACGCCCTTCATATCTCGGTCTGGGAAAACCTCCAAAACCTGATGTTACCCTTCTGAATCTTCTCTGGCCAGCCTTAAGTTCTGAGGCTTTTCTTTTCTTGACCCTTTCTACACTGTGAGATGTATGTTTTTTGCAGTATGGGCAGTACGTCATTATCTTCTTTGGCATCTTCAAATATTATCACCTTAAATTGGTGTAGTATCTCAATCACTTATTTTTACCTTTTCAATACATTGTTTCCGAAATGCCATCATGGAAAATGATTCATATGCGCAACCGTACCTTAGAAAATAGAGAAAAAGCTTTGCTATATGACCTTTATATGCTATTTTGTATAACCTTTATGATAACATGGATGATATGGAACTTAAGAGACAAATTTCAGATGTCATGAGGAGAATGTACTATCGGAATATCATATCAACTTTTGCGGGGAATGCGAGTGCAAGGGATGCAACGGGAAAAAATTTCTGGATTACTCCAACAACAAGCGACAAGAGCAATCTCCAGCCTGAAAGGATGGCAGAGGTATCAGTAGCTGATGGGCGGATCATGGGGAAGGAAGATCCGTCTTCAGAATACAGGCTTCACCTTGCAATATACCGTACATCGGATTCGATAAATGCGATCGTGCATTCCCACGCTCCTTTCACCATAGCCGCAGCGGATCTTGATCTAATCAGTGAGGCAATGCATGTTTCGTATGAAGAATCTTCATACATGTCAGGTATAGGAGTTACCGACCCGATACAGCCCGGGACCGGGGATCTTGCAGATGCTGTTGCAGGGAAATTCAAAAACGAAGCCGTGTCAGCCGTCATAATGAAGAGCCATGGATCGGTTGCGGTCGGGAAAGATCTCTATGAGGCACTGAACAGGATCGAGGTTCTGGAACATATATGCGAGGTCGCGGTAATCGAAAAGCTCGTCAGAACACACGGTGGAGACAGGCCGCAGGAATGATCCGGCGGAAGGTTCATAAAACAGTATAAAATGACCTAACATGTTATTTAACGACCTTCATGAGTACCTTGATTACCTTTCCAAGAAGAACGATCTTGTAACCGTATCCGATGAGGTTGATCCGGATCTTGAACTGACATACCTGCTGAGCGAGGAGGAGCGTGCAGGAAAGGGCAGGGCCATGAAATTCACCAGGGTGAAGGGATCAGATATACCGGTAACCGGAAATCTCTTTTCAACATACGAGAAGATGAAGAACATACTCGGCGATGATCCATATTCGATAGGCATGCGCCTGAGGGACATAGCCAGACCGCCGGGCGAGGGCGATTCTATGATCTCAAAATCCTTTGAAATGATGCGCGAGCTCGGAGGGTTGAAGCCAAAGGTTTCATCCAGTTTCGCATCCGGGTACACCGAAATGGATAAGGTCGATCTGTTCCGTTACCCGGTATGCAGGACATGGCCTGCGGATGCTGGCAGATTCATAACACTGCCGCTGGTGATAACAAAAGATCCGGAAACAGGTACCAGGAATATGGGTATGTACAGGATGCAGGTTTACGATTCTGAGACCACTGGAATGCACTGGCATATACACAAGGGGGGATCGGAGAACTTCCAGAAGGAGACCGAAAAGAAGGAGATAATGCCTGTTGCAGTGGTAATAGGAAGCGATCCTCTCACAATCTTCTCTGCAGTTGCGCCGCTCCCGAACGGTATAGATGAATTCCTTTTCAGGGGCCTGATATCAAAGAAGAAGACAGAACTGGTAAAGGGAAAAACGGTAGATATAGAATACCCGAGGAATTTTGAGATTGTACTGGAGGGCTACATAGATCCTTCCGAGACCCGCCTTGAAGGGCCATTCGGGGACCATACTGGCTATTATTCCCTTGAGGAGGAGTTCCCGGTGTTCCATATAAAAAAGATTATAGAGAGGGACGACAGGATATATCCTACGACAATAGTTGGGAAACTCTGGCATGAGGATGTCGTGATCGGAAAAACGATAGAACGCATGTTTCTGCCTCTGCTGCAGATGATAATGCCTGAGATCGTTGATATTAACACGATGGAGGAGGCCGTTTTCCACAACATGGTGATCGTTTCCATTAAGAAGCGCTATCCCGGCCACGCAAAGAAGGTTATGTTCGGCCTCTGGGGCATGGGGCAGATGATGTTTTCAAAGATAATAGTTGTCGTAGATCCGGATATAAATGTGCACAACAGGAAGGAGGTTATCTGGGCTATGACGACAAGGATCGATCCGGAGAGGGACGTTGTAATAATACCCGGTACGGTTACAGACAGCCTTGATCACGCCGCTCCAGTCTTCAATTATGGATCAAAGATGGGAATAGATGCGACGAAAAAAGGCACATCGGAAGGTTATCAGAGAAGATGGCCGGATGTCCTCGAAATGCCCGGGGATCTTGCAAAAAAGATGAGGGATATAGCGGCAAAGAACAACATTCCAGTGTGATCGGATGAAGTTCAGCGATTTCGCCGACTATATCAAGCTTGAGCATACGGTATTTGACCTCCCGTTCATATTCAGCGGCTATGCCATAGCAGCTGGAACATCGATCTACCCGATCAAGATACTCCTTATACTTGTGGCTGCCGTAACTGCAAGGGCTTCTGCCATGTCCATAAACAGGATCGAGGGATTGAAATATGATTCAATAAACCCGCGAAAGAGGGACTGGGCCCTTGTTTCGGGAAAGCTGAAACTCAGAACCGCAATTTTTCTTACTGTAATACTCATATTGATATTTGAGGTATCATCATTCCTCCTCAATAAATTCGTCCTCATGCTTTCACCGGTCGTATTGTTTCTTTTCATAACAGATCCGATGCTTAAAAAATACACTGAGTGGAGGCATATCTACATGGGATCGGTCATAGGGGTTGGCGTGCTGGCCGGGTACCTTTCAGTTATACCTGCCTTTCCTTCGTCTCCCGAGATCTATTTTCTGTTCATAGCATCCTCGCTCTGGATCGGGGGCTTTGATATGATATACGTGATCCCTGATGTTGAATACGATAGAAAAAACGGGCTTAAAACTGTCATGGTCAGGTATGGCATAAGGAATGGACTGATAATATCGGACATCACCCACGGCTTCGCATTCCTCTTCTTTCTTCTGCTATTAATTTACATAAGGACGCCTTATTATGCCGCTGCCCTCGCCATAATACTGTATCTCATAATCAGGCAGCACCTGATAGTGGATCCGCAGAGGCCAGAAACAATACGTGCATCGTTCTTCAATTCCAATTCATTTATTGGTTTTATATTCCTTATATCCGTAATATTATCCATAGCGTTTCCACTGAGATTACCAGCATAGGCCCTTATACCCGGCTTACCTATCGATCCTTTCGAACAGCACAAACGTTAAAAACGTTCTTTTTTTATCATTTTGATGGATACTGAAAATGGGAGAATCCTTGACTTTGATCTTTACACCTACTTTTATTCTCTCGTGAAACAGATACCTGATGGGTGCGTTTCGACTTATGGAGATCTTGCGCTGGCGCTCGGTGATCCGGTTTCAGCAAGGGCCGTCGGCTATATGCTTTCGATAAACAGGGACCCTGATGGCATACCGTGCTACAGGGTTGTCCTGTCAGATGGTTCAGTGGGAAACTACACCCATCCGCTGGGCCCGGAAGAAAAGAAAAGGAGACTTGAAAGCGATGGATTGAAGATAATAAATGGAAAAATTGCGGGATTTGAAAAAGTCAGATTCAGGGATTTCAAAACTGACAAACCGCTGCTGGCCATAAAGAGGATGCAGGAGAAGATGGCTGAAGAGATAGATCTATTCGATGATTATGATTATTCGACGGTATCTGCGGTTGATGTTTCCTACGATGATTTCAACGGCTATGCCTCAATGGTTTCGGACGGGCCGGAGGGAAGGGTGATTCACAATTTCGTATCACCGTCAAGATTCCCTTACATACCGGGGTATCTCTCCTGCAAGGAGTTCAAGTTCGTAAAGAAGCTCAGCAGCGGAAGATCCCTGATCATCATGGACGGGAACGGCATACTGCATCCAAGAAAAATGGGGCTAGCCACATTCGCCGGTATAGAACTCAGCACGGCAACCATAGGGGTAGCAAAGAGCATGTTCTATAAAGCAGATTCCGATGGTTATATAAGAATTGATGGCGAAAGGGTAGGTTATGCCATAAATAAGCATACGGTCGTCAGTCCAGGGCATAAGATTTCCCTTGATTCCTCTGTTTCGCTTGTGAAGAGTATCGGGCATGGAAAATATCCTGAAATTCTTAAGGCAGCACATTACGCATCCGTAGAACTGAGGAAAATGTATACGGAAAAGAATAGTGTATCCAAAGTCTAATATGCAACTCCACTGCGCTGTCTTGGCCTGCTTTTACCGTTGATTTTCCATATACCTGCTGATTGATCTTCGGCATCTTACGATCACATTATTTTATAAACAATTTCCAGTATATCTTTTTCTATATTATCCCAATTCGAAGCATAAACCGTTATTGGCCTTCGATCATATCCATTTTTCTCGGGTTAACGGATCGCATATTCGAGGGAATACTTTTCGTTTATGCCTGAGTTTTGATAGAAGTCATAAAAATTTTATTTCATGATCCGGTACGATTATCCTGGCGGATTCTTCTGCACCTTTTCTTGCAAGGATCAGGGTCTCTGTAGTGAGATGTACTGGAATCAGCCTTTTAGCCCTGGATTCATTCAGTACCCTAATTGCATCACTATACGTTGAATGTTTCCAGAATTTTGCATCCTCCTTTCTCTCGTCCGGATAGGTCATTTCATGCAACAGATAGTCCACGTTTTCTGCCCCTTTTACAACATTTTTAGAATAAGCTGTGTCACCGCTATAAAAAATACTCTTTCCCCCATACTCTATCCTGTAACCGTTGTCCGGTATAGTATGCCTTGCCCTGAATGGCGTTATGAATTTATACTTTTCATCTTCTATAAAATCGAATTCCGTATTAAAAGTAGGTGGTGTTCCCAGGAGTTTTAGCAGCCCCTCTGTACTTTTCCTTATTCCGCCCGGGCCAAGCACGACTAAGCTGTTACTTGCTTTATATATTGACCTGTACCAGAACAGCTCCGGCAATCCGCCGAAGTGATCCAGATGTGTGTGCGTTATCGCGACAATCTCTATCTTTGCTGGGTCTATTCCTAAGTCAAGAAGGGATTCTATTGTATGCGGCCCAAAATCAAATACTATTTTATCATCAAGTATGAATGAGATGTTTCTCTCATTTTTTATGAGATTTGAGCTCCATCTGCCTAAAAATTTTAGATTCATCTGGTCAGTTCCTCCAAGGACTTTCCCATGGTTTCAGGAGCTAAAAATATAGTTAGGAGAAGACCCAGCAGGGCCGCTATTGCAAAAAACAACAGCCCGTATCCCAGGCCATATAACGCAACTATTGTAGGGAAAGTAGTCAAGCCTAGAATTGCACCTATTCTGCTGATTGATGTCCCCCATCCCTGGCCTGTTGCACGTATGGAAGTTGGGAAAAGCTCCTGGCCGTAAACGAAATCCGTGCTTCCCATTCCCCAGGACTGTGTGATCTCGAAAAGTATGTACATTGTTGCTATTGCAATTCCCGTTAATCCAGCTGCAAAAGCATCTTTTGGAGTGTGCATAGCTATGATCGCCAGAATGATCAGTGAGACAAACATGCCGGCAAAACCTAGAATAGTAACGGCTTTCCTGCCCCATCTGTCTACCGTTATTATACACATAACGGAACCGATTATTGCAATGGACGAAAATATTGCTGACCCAAGTATTGAAAGGCGGTGACTTAAACCCAGCAGAATAAGTATGGTTGGGGTAAAAAGCCCTATTCCATAAAATGCCACATCATAGAAGAACCACGCGGACCCAAAGTAAACCGTGTTCTTTATGTATTTCTTTTCAAAGAGTGTGAAAAATGAGATCTTTTGCTTTGATCCGCGTATGTCGTCTGATTTTCCGGTTATAAGCTCTTCAGATTCCCTGGCCTTTGCTATATCACCGTTTTCAGCAAGCCACCTTGCAGACTCAGGAACCTTTCTTCTGAGTATAAGGACTATGACTGCAGGTATTATGCCTATGGCAAACATATAACGCCATGAATTTATGCCTAAATTAAGGAGCAAGTAGCCGACTACAAAAGCAAATGCCGCACCAACCCACCATGCCAGACCATCACTTGCCAAGAATTTTCCCCTGGATCTCTTAGGAGTGATCTCTGAAATTATAGTCGCACCTATGGTATAATCTGCGCCTATTGCCACGCCAAGTATAAGCCTGAATATGAACAGCGACCAGAAATTGAAGGATAATGAGATGGCTATAGTGAATATTATGAATATAACCATATCCCAGAGATACATGAATTTTCTGCCCTTCAGATCTGTAACGTATCCTATCGACAGTGCGCCAAAGAGCATGCCTATAGTTGTTGAGGCAGCCATCAGGCCCTTGCCTAGCGGAGTAGAAGCATAGCTGAACGCATATATCGATGTTATTATTGTTAATGCAACGCCTATTATCGATATATCGTAACCGTCAAGAAAAGTCCCCGCAACAGAAAGTAATGTTATACGATAATGCGTTTCCCTTGTCTTCGCATTATCCAGTGCAGGATATCCGTATTCACGATCCTGATCTTCCATAACTAATTATCCAGCTCGAAAATATTAATATTCTCTATATATTAATGATAATTTACATATTAGTATATATCAAACTGGATTCTCCTGGTATACAGTTTTTTAAACCCGAATGATCTGCCTGAACTAAATATATAGTAACTTATATAAAAGCGAGTTGAATCGATAGCAGGGAAATAAATAATATACAAAGAATGATCCGCCATTTAATATTCAGCGATGCTTTACTCTCGCAATGCTATTCCATAAAAGTCCAGCATTTAAACTGATGCGCTATAATTAATTCTGGTATTATAATCAAACGGGTAATGAAAACAGTAGCAGATCCCGCATTTACCCATCTTTGTAATGATGCCGTAAGAAGCGAGTCGAGATTGCGCCTGTTCTGAATATCGAAGAAATGATGCCGACCAGTGATCCGCATCTGTTTTATCTGTTATGAAGATGAATATTTCAAGTATCCCGCCAAGAATTAAATGAAACAGAATCTTTGTATACACTAAGAACTATTTCAGTCCGTTGCCTTCGAATACTATAGCAAAATGCTCAAAAGGGATTTAAAAGGACACTGAAACTGGATTACTTCATTAATCGATTTTCATCGGATTTCTGTTATCATCATCCATGGTATGGCTTCATGAGATCCTTTTATATCGCTCATAAATCGCTGGAGAACTTATGCCTATGATTATATTCTACATTGAAAATGCAAGCGTTATACGGATAATCGTACAAAAAATTCACCAGGATTGAATTTCATATTCGTGATAGGTCGAATCCTTAATAATTAACCATGCAATATCTCCAGAGTGATGTATCGTGTATGGATATGCAGGAAAAATTTTAAAAGTTGATCTAACAGAAAATAAGTTTTCAGAAGAACCACTTGATCCTTCTATAGCAAAGAAATTCCTCGGTGGACTGGGCCTGGCATCATATTATCTTTACCGTGACTTCAAGCCCGGTACTGATCCTTTCAGCCCAGATAACATAGTCGTAATAAGTCCTGGACTCTTTGTTGGATCCGGCCTTGGAACTGATTCAAAAACGACGTTTCTTTCCAAGTCACCTGCAACAAGGGGCTTCGGGCGTTCAATAGTCGGGGCAACGATAGGGCCGCAGTTAAAAAAAGCCGGATACGATGCCGTCATCATAAGGGGATCATGCAGTACTCCCTCCATACTTGTCATAGATGATGGCAATGTACGCCTGGACAAAACCGATCTCTGGGGCCTGGATACCAGAGAATCGCAGATAAGGATGAAACAGATATACGGGAACTCCTTTTCAACAGCGTCCATAGGTCCTGCAGGGGAGAACCTTTCAAGGATAGCGGGTGTTGACTGCGAGGAGAGACAGGCTGCAAGAACCGGAATAGGGGCCGTCCTTGGATCAAAAAAACTCAAGGGTATTGTTGTACACGGTACCGGAAAGGTGGAACCGCATGATCCCGACAAATTCAGTGAACTTGTAAGATACTGGGCAAAGGTACTGAGGGAACATCCAGCTGCAAAGGATGACATGAACTATGGAACTGGTGAGTTCTATGCATGGATGAACATGAAGAAAGGTACTTTCCCATCCAGGAATTGGCAACAGGGCTATTTCCAGAAATCTTTTGACAACCTTAAAGATGGCGAACTTTCACACCTTGATCCCTATTACTGGGCCAAGAAGTACTTCAAGAGATACCACCCGTGCCCCAACTGCAACAAACCATGCGGGCATATCTTTGAGATTGATACAGGCAAGTACAAGGGGTTGACCGAGGATGGCATAGAATACGAAACGATGTATTCCCTCGGGGGTAATCTTGAAATAGACGATCCTGAGGAGGTTGCGAACCTGAGCCTGATATGCGATCTGATGGGCATGGATACCCTTTCAACCGGGGTGACTATATCATGGGCTATGGAAGCAGGAGAGCGCGGCCTCATTAAGGATGCGCCGAAATTCGGAGATGCTGAAGCCGTTGCAAAGCTCATAAAGCAGATGGCTAAACGCGAGGGCGATCTTGGAAAACTGCTTGCCGATGGCGTTAAGGCTGCAGTTGAGAAGCTTGGGTCCGGATCCGAATTTGCCATGCACGTAAAGGGTCTTGAACCACCTGCATACGATGTCAGGGGAATAAAGGGAATGGCCCTTGCAGAAGCCGTTTCAATAAGGGGCGCATGCCATCTAACAGCAGGGGTCTACGGTACGGAGCTCACCGGAAAGTGGTGGAAATTTGAGGGCGTTGACAGGTTTTCAGCGGAAGGGAAGGGCTTTGAGGTCAAGGAATCAGAGGATCTCATGACGCTGTACGATACATTTGGAATGTGCAAATTTTCCAGGCATATGTTCTTCGCTGATGGTTTCAGGGATGTTGTTAACGCTTACACTGGCTTTGATATGGACGTATCTGGCCTTATGACAGCCGGTGAGAGGATATACAACATAGAAAAATGCTTCAACGTTCGCGAAGGCTTCTCAAGGAAGGATGATCATCTGCCGTACAGGGTAACGCATGATCCTATACCGAAAGGCGTCTCGAAAGGATCGTATGTTAAGGAGGAGGAGCTCCAGAAAATGCTTAGCGATTATTACCAGGCAAGGGGCTGGAGCAGCGATGGCGTTCCTACGAAGGTGAAACTTGATACGCTCGATCTTTTGGATATTGTTACTGACGTTGGATCAGGTATATGATCCGTAACCTTATTTTTATAGTTTTAATGCAATTTTAAATTTTTTCACTGTGATCCGGAGTAAAATCTGTAAGTTTTCTCAAGGGTGGTGTAATATTCGCTGGCGATTCCAACGCTTATCCAGGCACCCGCCGGGAGTTCGTATGCCCTGGTTCGTATACCTGATTCTATGGATGCCTTTATTGCATCAGAGATCTCAGCGTTTGGCGAATCTTCATCTATATAATCAAATATCCTTCCATCCAGTATATAAAATGCTGCTATAGCCAGGTTTGAAGGCGGATTCGATGATTTTTCCACCACATCGGTAACGGAGTCTCCTTTAATTTCAACGGTACCGTACCGCGACGGGTTGCTAACCCTGAACACGGACAGCAGGTTTCCGTTTGAATAATTGTTTATTATGCTGGCCTCTATTCCTCGATCCACGATTATTCCGTCTCCGGCGTTAAGGACAAAATTACCCTTAATTTGATCCCTGGCCCGGTAAACAGCATCCCCAAATCCTTTCTTTTCATGCTGGTATATTATGCCAACATCAGGAAAAACCTCTTCGAGATAATCTTTTGTTACCCGGTCGGCGGGATCGACTATGGTGTATATATTACTTATACCGGAATACTTCATCCTGTATATGGCACAATCGATCACCGGCCTCAAAAGAAGCTTCCCATCCCTCTGATCATAAAGCGGAAGCATCTCCTTTCTTAGAAAGCGCGATGTCCCTGACCTTGTACCAAGGCCAGCAGCGGTTATCAAGCCATCCATGAAACTGTATAAAAAGAAATTTAATATGTCTTCGCATTTACAGGCATGGCTGATTTCTTTGTTATGGATGATTTTGATCTCGCCGGCAAGACTGTTTACCTGAGGGTTGATATAAATTCGCCAATAAACCCGATTACCGGTGAGATCATGGGTATTGACAGATTCAGGGCCCATGTTGAAACCGTCAGAAGACTCAGGGAATCAAAGGTTGTTATTGTTGCACACCAGAGCCGGCCCGGAAAGGACGATTTTACATCCCTGAAGCAGCATGCCCAGGTATTTTCGCATCTTATCGGAAAGAGGATAACTTTTATAGACCAGCTCTTCGGAAGCAGGGTAAATGAAGCAGTTTCAAGCATGTCCCCTGGTGACGTAATAATGCTTGAGAATGCAAGGTTCTATTCGGAGGAAGCCGGCCTGGATTCAGAAGATCTAATGGAAAAGAGCAATATCGTCAGGAGCCTTTCACCCATCTTCGACTATTTTATAATCGATGCCTTCGCAGCCATACACAGGGCCCAGACAACACTGGTAGGATTCAAAAGGCAGAAACCCAACATAGCTGGCAGCCTGATCGAAAAAGAGGTTGCAATGATCGACAGGTTCAGGATTATGAAGGAAAAACCAAAGATAGCTATACTTGGTGGCGCAAAAATAGATGATTCGATATCGGTATCAGAAAATTTCCTTGCCTCATCATCCGTCGACAGGATTCTTACCGGCGGGGTTGTCGGTACTATTTTCCTGTGGGCCAGTGGCGTGGACATAGGGAAGAAAAACAGGGAATTCATAATAAAGAACAACCCGGACTATGAGAAGCTCCTTGAAAAATGCAGGAAAATATTATCGAAATACGGGGATCGTATAATGATGCCGGAGGATCTCATCCTTAACCCGTCCGGAAGGAGAATCTATGTGAATGGAAAAATTCCGGACGATGAAACCATTGGGGATATAGGAATAGATACTGTTGTCCGTTATTCCGAAGAGATAGACCGGGCCAGGGGAATCTTCATGAACGGCCCGATGGGGATATATGAAATAGAGGAGTATTCCGCCGGTACGAGGGAGATCATGAGATCGATGGCACATTCAAATGCATTCAGGATAGCAGGAGGTGGCCACACCCTAAGCGCTCTCGACATACTCGGCCTTACCGGATCCATAGATCATGCATCCACAGGTGGCGGGGCACTCATAAGCTATTTAAGTGGTGAATCAATGCCAGTTCTGGAAGCATTGAAGGAAAGTAAGAGGTTGTTTGAGGGGTAATATGGCTGAAAATATTGAGGCACAGCTGAATTATATTGAATCGTTGATCTCATCCATCGATTCGCAGGTGGACGCCTTCAACAGATTGATAAGCGAGATGCAGGGCACAATTGCAATGCTCTCAGACAGGGAAATAGAGAAAAGCGCTGACAGGATGATTTCAATCGGTTCTGGCATATACGTCAGGGGAAGCCTGAATCTTTCGGAAAACCTCATTGTTCCGATAGGTTCCGGCGTGTACATCGAAGAGGATGCACAGAAGGCTTTAAACAGGCTAAACGGGAACATAACCGACATAAAGAAGTCCATAACAAATCTGCTTTCCCAGAGAAATGACCTTGTAAATAGATATAACGAGATTTACAGCAGCCAGATGGCACGGGCCCAGAAATAGATAGGCATGTTTGAGACCTTAAAGAAAAAATTTGCATCCCTGTTTTCAAGGGACAAAATCGATCTGGACAGCGTGGATTCTGATATTACTCTCCAGCTTGTGGAATCTGACGTTTCTGTAGATACTGCTGAGGCAATTTCCAGCATGATCAGGAAAAAGATCGGAAAGAAAACCTCGAAGAGTGATCTCAACAATGCTGTCAGGGATACGATCAGGGAGATTCTTTCCACGCAGGCAGTAGACATACTTCATGTAAATAAGAGACCCTACGTGATCCTGTTCCTGGGCATTAACGGAAGCGGAAAGACATCCACCATAATAAAGCTGGCTAATTACCTGAAGGAGAATGGGAAAAGTGTTGTGATCTCGGCTTCCGATACATTCCGTGCCGGGGCAATAGATCAGGTATCCATGATGGGCAGGGAAATTGGCATTGAGGTCATAAAGCACGAAAAGGGAAGCGATCCCTCAGCCGTTGCATTTGATTCCATAGATCATGCAAGGGCCAGGAACATCGATTATGTGCTGATAGACACCGCAGGCCGCATGAATACAAACAAGAACCTGCTGGACGAGATGAAGAAGATAAAGAAGGTTTCGAAACCGGATCTCACTGTTCTCGTCATAGACGCGGTATCTGGCCAGGATGCCCTTATACAGGCGCGGACTTTCCTTGAATCCGTATCATTTGATGCCGTTATCATAACAAAGCTCGACACGGATGCAAAGGGAGGTTCAGTACTTTCCATATATCATGATA
Source organism: Thermoplasmataceae archaeon (assembly GCA_031961165.1). Classification (GTDB taxonomy): domain Archaea; phylum Thermoplasmatota; class Thermoplasmata; order Thermoplasmatales; family Thermoplasmataceae; genus JAVRLS01. The sequence goes on along the minus strand of JAVRLU010000008.1, from coordinate 23,151 downwards.
TAGGGAAGCCTGTGATCTTTGCCTGTACCGGCCAGGGCTTTGGAGACATAATGCCGTTCGATCCCGAATGGTATATAAACAAGGTACTTCCAGAGTAAGTCATCCAAGAGAGGACATAACGTGGGATACAGCGGAGGTACTCATATCTGTCGATATGAGAGGTATGTTCTCAATGTCTGCGAGTTTTATGGCAAGATCGTCGACGTTGTCCGGCTGTACGTATATGACCGCTGCCGGCTTCAGCGGATGCACCCTTATGGCTATCATCGGGCTTCTTCCGAATTTAACATCCGTGAAAAATATCGCCCTCTCGCTTGACCACCCATAAAGCTTGCTGTATTCGTAATATGAGAATGCAAGTATGGCCTTTACGCCATCAACGATCGTGTATCCGCGTATGCTTCTCTCTGTTGAAACATGCGAATAATTCTTGCCGTTTATGGCTTTCATTGCACGGTCAAGGCTTACATCATGATCATAGTCCTTTATCCCGATCAGCGCGTCAGACGGAACACCGCTCTGGTATTTCTTTATCACGTTTCCGCCCCTTCGCTCATCGATCGTTATTAGGGCGTTCACTATCTTCTTGATTGAGGAAACGCTTGGCGATTTTCTCCTGCCGGTTTCGAAATCACTGATTACAGAGGGGCTTAGATTCAGAAAATTTGAAAGCTCCAGCTGTGATATCTTGAATTCTTCCCTCCACTTCTTGATGGTTTCAGATGGCGCACTGGACAGTGTTATTTCTCCAGCTATCTTCTCTCTCAGTTCAGTATCCATGCATAGGGATACATCATGTTAATAAATATTTGTCGAATATCAATACGGCAAATGACGAGTTTCTATTTTCCGTACTGTGTTTGAGAATTGGTGCTTTCTGTTTCCCTCTACGATGAATACAGGGAAAAAATATACAGATTATTATTTCTATTTACCAAAAAATTTAACTATCAATAATATCACAAATTCCCCGGGTTTTATTAATAGAGATGAAAGAAAACTCCTATTTCCATATACCTGCCAATGATAGCTGTGACGGCGGGAATGGAATAAAAATTATGATAAATCCCTTCGGATGGCTTATCATGCGTGGATTGCCTTTCGAGACACTATACTTGCACATGATCCTCGTTATTTACAATAAAATTTTCTGGCTTCATTTACATCACAAGATCAGCGGTTTTCGTAATTAATAGTCTCTAAAGATCGTCGAATACTCCAACTGGCGGATCCCAAGAAGATCCAAAGCTATGGCAAGTCTCTTTGAACTCCATTGAATACCTGGCACCTATCATGATTTCCATCATTGTGATATATTTCAGGATCCATGCTATCCCTGTTAATCCAGGTATTTTATTTGATGATGTTCTTGAATCGCACTATCAGAATATGGATAAGGAATACTAATGCAAAAATAGCTTGCAGACGCATTTGATAGGCTGAAATGCATCGTCTGCGGTCTGGGCAGAGCGAAATAGAAAAATGCAATGCTCAGAACAGTAAAAAAAGAGTAGGGATTGTCTTAAATTGATGATTTTCGTTGCAACGGCATTTATATCTGGGATTTATGCAGTAAAAAGTACGTTGGGTAATGCAAACGGAGTAATGATCGCGTAATAAAAGTATAACATGTCGAGAGTGATATAGCCAGGCTTGAACCAGCATACACCTGAAGGCAGATAGCTTAATATCAGGAAAAACGTTATAAATATCATAACCAGCCCCATGTTCATTTTCTGATTTAAAATAGGTTAATAATACCGGATTCTTTCTTTTTTGTAATTAATATATAAACTTAATATTACATAATAATTTTTGCTTTTTGACGGCATAGTTATTTCGGGCGATACTCGGAAAAACGGTAATTATTATAAATGGTTGATAATATACTTATATAATTCCATGACATAACATTTATATATGTTTTATTCTATGTAAAACAATGGGTCTAACGGATGGAATCGGCCTGACGCTTGACAGGATGTTTTATCAGACTTTGCTGCGTTCCCCGGATAAAAGAATCATCTTCAGGAATGAGACAGAGCCATACCGTAACCTTTTCGATGACGTGAGAAGACTATCGGATTCACTGTCAGGTATGTACAGATCAGGAACAAGGATAGCAGTTCTGGACTGGAACACAATTGCGTATATGCAGCTTCTTTACGCAATACCGTGTTCTGGAAATGTAATTCATCCGGTGAACATGAGGCTCCCCGCGGAGGAATTAATCCGCACCATACGCGCAGCCGGTGACAAGGCACTTTTTTTCTCTCCGGAATTTGCCCCCATAGCATCGAAGGTTCTCGAATCCAATATAATTTCCAAGGATGACTTTTTTATAATGGGTAGCGATGGAACAGGCAATTACACGTCGTATCATGAACTGCTGGCTGGTGGGAATCCTAATTATAATTTCCATGTTGATGAGGATGATCCTGCTTCCGTACTCTTCACATCCGGCACTACAGGGACTCCAAAACAGATGGTTTATTCCCATAAGAAAATAACACTGGCTATCTGGAGCATTCTCACACTCCTGTCGGCTTATCCTGGGAATTCCAGACTAAATGCAGATGATGTCATATTTTCGCTGATTCCGAATTACCATATATGGTCATGGGGAACTCCCTATATCGCCACTATGATCGGATCAGACTACGTTATGGATGGAAAATTCGATCTGAACAGCACCTTTGATTCCATAAAGAAAAATAAAGTAACATGGATGAGCATGGTTCCGACTATGATGTACGGAATGCTGAATCATGCATCGGCGTATACACTTAAAGGCCTGAAAGTGCTTATTGGTGGATCGCCTATACCGTCCGGCCTGATAAGTGCAGCAACATCCAAAGGTGTCGAGCTCACATCCATTTACGGATTTTCTGACGGACTCATTGCAGGCATAGGTTCTGTTGAAAAAGGGAAAACTGATCCGGATGAGAGAAATATTCTTTCAACCGCCGGTGTCATACCTGCACCCCTTTCAGAATATGCGATAAAAGGATCAAATGAGGGCGGCATTGGAGAGATCTATTTCAGGGCCCCATGGATCCCGTCTAGATACGAAGGGGACGAAAAAAAATCAGCCGAATCGTTCACAGGTGATTTCTGGTTCAGGACCGGAGATGCAGGATCCGTTAAGGAAAACAGGATTGAAATAAGCGACAGGATGAAGGACCTCATAAAGAGCGGTGCAGAATTCATCCCTTCGGCCATGGTGGAAAGTGCGATATCTGATCTTCCGGAAATCGAAATGGTGGCCGTCGTAGGGACTCCTGACAGCAAATGGGGTGAGAGACCGGTAGCCTTTTTTAAGGCCAAAACTGGCAGGGAATTTGATGAGAATCGGGCCAGGATCTATCTTTCTGGACTTGTGGATTCAGGAAAAATCCAGAAGTGGTGGATTCCGGACAGGTTCATCGAGGTCGACACGATGCCGATGACTGGCACAGGCAAGATAGACAAGAAGGAATTGAGAGAAATTTTGAGGAGGAGTTGATATGGAAGATTTTTTGTTGAACGATAGTGAAAGAGAACAGAAATACAGAATAAGAAAGGTTGTAAAGGATGTACCGCACGATCTCATAAGGAAAATCGAGACAGAAGAGGTGAAGTTCCCCAGGGAGTTCATAGATATAATAACGAAGACAAATGCAGTCGGGCTGAGGTTCCCGAAAAAATACGGGGGAAATGAATCCTCATGGGTTGGCGATATGGCTGCGGTGGAGGAGATGGGATACCTTGGTTTCACCCTGAGCTGCATGTATTCACTTGGCGATATAGTTGGGGAGCCCATCAACAGGTTCGGAACAGAGGAACAGAAGAAGACATACCTGAAGGGCATAACGAGTGGATCAAAGTACGGAGCGGAAGCAATAACCGAACCTTCAGGAGGATCGGATCTTTTCGACATGATGAAGACAACCGCCGTTAAATCTGGCGACCACTACGTATTAAATGGCCAGAAGAGGTTTATTGTGGGAGGCCAGGGTGCAGATTTCTTCTTCACATACGCGAAGACCGATCCTGATGCGAAACCGGTGACTCACGGGATAAGCGCTTTCATAGTGGACAGGGATACGCCGGGCCTGAAGGTTGAAACTTTATACGGCCTTCTCGGCAACAGGGGTGGAGGGACTGCAAGGATAGTATTTAAGGATGCAAAAATACCTGCGGAAAATCTTGTCGGATCAGAAAACGGCGGTTACGATGTTTTCAACCGAATGATGGTACCTGAAAGGATGACAACGGCTGCAGGATCCATAGGAGTTGCTAAAGCGGCCCTTGGCATTGCAACACAGTATGCGATGAAGAGGCATGCCTTCGGATCGAAGCTTATTGAGCACGAGGGGATAAATTTCAAGATAGCCGAGGATGTGGCGCAGATATCCGCCTCTGAATCCCTCGTTTATTCCGCTTCAAGATCGGCCGATGATCTAGAAAAGGGCAAGCTTGATCTGGGCTATGTCAGGAGACTCGTATCATCGGCGAAGCTCACCTCCACTGAAATGATGTGGAAAGTCGTCAATGATGCTATGCAGATCATGGGAGGAATAGGCTATACAACGGTATACCCGTTGGAGAGGCTTCTCCGTGATGCGCGCCTTGGCCTTATATGGACTGGCAGCAGCGAGGTTATGAAACTCATAATACAGCACGAATTTGTAAAGGAGATAACAAAACCGGGCTATTTCGAAACCTTGAGGAATGTGGAACAGGATTCGGTTGGCATGCATATGGAGGCTGAAAAGGTATTCGAATAATTATAACCCAGGAATTTTTGTATCGATAACTGAAATTTCATATTTATAATAAGGCTTATGTAGCTGATATCGATATACCGATTATGAAGATAGCAGTTGCAGTAACTAATGGTTTCGTGAGCGATCCGGGAGAATGCGATGAAGTACACATATACGAGAGCAGCGGAAACGGTTTGGAATTGAAGGAGAAATTTGAGAATCCAGGTAAAAAAGCCCTGGCAGCACCGGGTGTTGTGATGATCAGAAGCGCCGTTGAGAAAGGTGCCGGCGCCATAATTCTTTCTGAAATTGGGAGGCCAGGAATAAACTACCTGAAGGGGAAGGCAAGGGTCTACCTTGCAGGCGGCATGGCAGCCACAGAAGCCGCAAAAAAGGTTATGGATGGAAGCATACCTGAAACAACTGAACCGACCCATGAGGGGCACTCTGGAAACGGCCATGAAGGCATGCACAAACACCACCATTCCGGCCAATGATGATCAAACAACCGGACAGGATAGGAATTATTTAAGATACAGGTTGTCCAGTCTCACGTAAAGGCGGATATCCTGTATTTCGGCGACCTTTTATCCATCATAAAAAGCCCCGTAATTTATCCTTTATAGAATACTCATCAGGATACCTGGAATCTATTAAGAATTCATAAAGGAATCATTAAAATGATGCATGATAAGACTGATAACGAAATTTAGCGCCGCGGGAGAGATTCGAACTCTCGATCCACAAGGGAACCAGCTCTCAAGGCTGGCGCCGTACCACTGGGCCACCGCGGCATAAATAAAAGATGAAATTTATCTTCTCAGCCTGCCGTTTGACCTGATCGATGGCCTGCTCTTGCTTGATCCTGTTCTTCCGGTCCTGAGGCCGCGCACCTTGTAGCCAGCGGATGTAAGACCCCTGAAAACACGCCCCGTATTCTGGGGCTCTGCTATCCATGATATATGCGGATCCTTAAGAATGGCTGGCTGGTTCTTGTCAACAAGAATGACCTCGTAATATTTATAATAACCATCCTCACCCACATAGTATGAGTTCAGGACTTCGGTGTTCGGGTACTTGACGGCTGCCCTCTCCTCAGCTATGCTTTGAATGCTTTTCTTCCTTGTCAGATGGGAATATGCCATCCTTCTCGGGCGTCTTCCTCCCATGATCTTTTCCCTGTTGCTTCCGCCCCTCCTGACTCTTGATCTTACAATTATGTAACCTGTCTTTGCCCTGTATCCAAGAGCCCTTGCCCTGTCAAGCCTTGTGGGATGATCCAGGCGGACCACGGATAGGCCGTGCCTCCATTCTACCATCCTTTTCTTCTGTATATCGTAAATTTCTGATTTTTTCAGACTTTTCCATTCTTCTCTAACTTCTTGAGCTGTACCAATGAACTCCATCAACTTCGCCTTAACTTAACCTTAATTCTTATCTCCTTATATAATCTTATCCACATCAGATCATATTATCTCGTTACTATACGAATGCTTCTTCCTGTGGTGTGAGATCCAGCGTTTCAGCCAGATCTTCACGGAATTTTTTTGAATTTTTGCACATAAGTGCATAAAACCAGAGGTCATCCATGGCTTTCTCATAGCTGAGATGCGTTATTGCGCCCACCTTATAGGAAAGGGAGATCAGTGATCTCCTCTTCTCTTTTCCCCTTGACATGGCCGTTATGTAAGAGGGAAATCTGTATTTGAAATATCCGGATGGGGGCCTGTTTATATAATAGGATATGCCCGCAATTATTTCCATCGGGAACGGCATCAGGTCATAATGCCTCTTCCTCTTCATGCCCCATATAAGATGATCAGCGTAAGATAGCTGCTGGTAAGCCCTGGCAAGATCATCTGCATCGGCCACCTTATACGGGAGATTCTCATCTATCCAGTTAAGGTAGAATTCAGGGTCTATATCAGATCCGTACATCGATGAAAGCGCATCCTCATAGTTCCTTGAAAATGAATTGTTCACTATATAGTATATACTCTCTGATGCATCGCGGCTTCCCCTTGAATCAAGAGGGCGCGAAGATATCGCAGAGGATTCTGCATCATTGATCACTGCCCTTATATCCGTCCCGTCCTTGTCTATTATATTTTCAATTTCAGAATCCGGAAGGGATAAACCTTCATTCCTGACTATTGATTTTACCCTTTCAGTTAGAAGCCTCCTGAACTCATAGTAATTTTTGTCACGCCTTCTGTCAAATTGCTTGAATTCTATCTCTAGCGAGTTGTTTATGATGTCCTTTGCATAATTCCTTTTCTTGAATTCGTAGTAATCATTCATTGTTATAATGATCGGGTTGCGGGTTTCACGCACTATCTTTGACAGTTCATAAATTCCGCCGGTATCAGATCCCCTTTCGTATATATTATCTGCTTCGTCTATTAATATCAGCCTGGTTGGCCTTGAAAAATCGGTTGCACCGATATCAGAATAGAGGGATGCCATCAGGGCTATGCTTTTCATGCTGTCCCTGTTCCTCTGATCCGAGGCATTCATCTCGGTTATTATCAGGCCCATTGATTTTGCGATCGCAAATGCAGCACTGGTCTTGCCTATGCCCTGCTGGCCATAAAGTATCAGCGCCTTCTTCACCGGCGTACCGTTCATCCACCCCCCTATCCAGTCAACGATCTGCTTCTTTATCTGTGGCGTTACTATAAGATCGTCTATGGAAGCCGGCCTGTACTTATCAACCCATGGCATTTAAGATACCTTTGAACCGGGATCGACATCCCCGTCAACGGTGAGAAGTTTAACACCATCTTCCCTATCCACAGCAAGAAGCATGCCCTGGCTTTCAAGGCCCATGAATTTTGCCGGTTTCAGGTTGTTCACCACTATGACGGTTTTGCCAACCATATCTGAGGGATTATAGTATTCTGCGATCCCCGATATAATCTGTTTTTTCTCCTCTCCGAGGTCAACAATCAGCTTCAGGAGGCTGCGCGATTTCTCAACTTTTTCACAGGATATAACTTTACCTGCTCTCAGGTCCACCTGCCTGAAATAATTTATATCCACTTCCATGTGAACGTTAATGACAGGAATTTCTTAATCTTTTTGATTCGCTTATCTTTCCGTTCCTGAAATCCTCCTTATATTATTATGAGAAGACATTAAATCATGTACATGAAAGATAGTGTTAATAATGAATAAAATATTTAGAAATATGTCCATGCCAGTGGTTCTAACAGCTGCGGGATCAGACAGCGGAGGCGGGGCCGGAATACAGGCCGATCTGAAAACGTTCATGGCTATGTCCGTCTTCGGCACATCGGTGATAGTTGCGATCACTGCCCAGAATTCATACGAGGTCCGGGACATATTTCCCGTTCGTATTGAATCCATAAAAAGCCAGTTTGATGCGGTCCTCGGGGATATGAAAGTCTCGGCGGCTAAAACCGGAATGCTGTTCTCTGCAGAAATAATCAGGGCTGTTGCAGAAAAGTTCGGTGAATACGGTGTCAGGAATATAATAGTCGACCCCGTTATGGTATCAAAGAGCAATGCAAGGCTGCTCAGGGAAGATGCTGTACAGACGCTGATCGACAAACTTCTTCCGGTATCATATGCCGTAACTCCAAACATTCCTGAGGCTGAAATCCTATCCGGAATCAAAATAAAGGGCCCGGATGATGTTGAAGAAGCCGCTAAGAGAATATACGAGGTCACAGGATCCATGCCTCTTATAAAGGGAGGGCACCTTGAGGGCGAACCTGTCGATACATTATATGATGGATCTAATTACTTCAGGTTCCAGGGAAAGCGTATAAACACAAAAAATACCCACGGTACAGGCGATACCCTGTCATCGGCTATAGTTTCGTACCTGGCAAAAGGCATTCCGCTGAAAGAATCAATAGGTAAAGCAAAGGAATACGTGGAAGGTGCAATAACGTATTCATTTCCAACAGGCCGCGGCTACGGATCGCTCTGCCATTCATGGGAATTTTCAAAGTGCTGAATGGCTATTCTAAAGCCATTGTTCGGGGCAATGCCATGATTCCAGAGATACGGTTTTTCAGATGGAAGTGCCGTCTTATCTCTCATTTTTCAACGCCTTTAATACGAAATATCCTTCGATCGTTCCATGGTCATGAAAAATTTTTACCTATCGATCGACATAACAGGCACGGTACAATGATAACACCGGCGATCATGAAATCCAGGGGATTTCCTTAAATTTTCCATGTTTTGCCAAATCGTTATAGCGCTTTATGCTCTTATCATTAACAGGAATGAAAAAATCCATATCATAAAATGTTCTGATCCTGTTATGAACGATCCTGGAAAAATTACAAGATCCTTCTTCAACGATCACATACTGAACCATACCGGCCATAAGAGCGACAGGGTTATTGTACCTCCAAAGAATGGTGTTGATGTTGGTGTCATATCTGTAGGCAACAGGGTTCTTGGGATCACTACAGATCCTTTCTTTCTCGATCCGGTTTACGGCTGGGAAGATGCTTCCTGGTTCGCTTTCCATATTATAGCCTCGGATCTCCTGACATCTGGCATCCTTCCCGAATTCATGACCGTGGACCTCAACCTTCCGCTTGAGATAACGGACGAAGAAATAGGCAGGATGTGGACGGTCATAGATTCCGAGGCAAGAAACCTTGGAACATCCATAATAACCGGGCACACGGCAAGGTATGCGAACACTGCATACCCTATGGTTGGAGGCGCCACGATGTTTGGTTTTGCTGATCCTGATAAGTATGTTACTACGGAGATGGCAAAGCCAGGCGACGCCGTGATAGTTACGAAGAGCGCGGCACTCGAGGCGGCCGCCCTGATCTCAAGGATATTCCCTGAGACTGTATCAAACAGGATTGGATCGGAGGAGTATCGCAAATGCCTTTCGTTTTTCAGAAGGATGAGCACGGTTGGAGAATCGATGGCAGCAATAAGGTACGGGCTTCGGTCTGCAGGGATAACATCCATGCATGACGCCACAGAAGGGGGGATACTCGGAGCTCTCTATGAGATCGCTGAAGCATCAGGGAACGGCATTCACGTTTACGGAAACAGTATACCTGTATACGGTGAAATAAGGGATGTCTGCGATATATTTGGCATGGACCCCTACAGATCGATAAGCGAGGGTACGCTGGCGATAACCATTAGCGATGAGAATTCTGAAGACTTCCTGAAATACCTTCGAAGGAACGGTATAGATGCAGAAAAGGTGGGTTTCATAAAGGAACGGGCATATGGAAAGAAAATTGAATGGAATGGAAAGATAGGTGATCTTGGTGAGCCGGGAAAAGATCCGTTCTGGAAAGCCGTATCGATCGGGATCGGGAAAAAACTGAGGTGACTGATCATGTTCCTGAAGGGGCTTTACCTTGTAACGCCAGATTATTATGGAAATGGCTTCTTTGAGGTCATAAGAAGCGCAATTTCAGGCGGTGTTGATATCGTTCAGTACCGGGACAAGACGAACAGTGCTGCGGTCAGGGAAGATGTCGCGAACAGGATAAGGGATATTACTAAGGAAGCGGGCATTCCTTATTTTGTGGATGATGATCCGGTACTCGCAAAAAATGCCGGGGCCGATGGAGTGCATGTGGGGAAAGATGACCCGGCCATCAGATCTGTTCGAAAAATTTTCAGCGGAATGATCGGGGTATCCACCTACGGGAATCCTGCACTAGCTGAAACAGCCCAGAAGGAGGGTGCCAGTTATGTTGCGTTCGGATCGTTCTTCAGGACTGAAAGCAAGAAGGATGCGGGTATTTATGATATGGCGATTCTGAATGGCATAAAGGAAAAAATAAGAATCCCTGTATTTGTGATAGGCGGGATAAATGAGGGGAACATACACCTCTTCGATCCGTATGACATAGATGGCTTTGCGGTGATCTCCGCAATATTTTCCGCAAAGGACCCCGAAAAGGCTGCAAGGGACCTTAAGCATGAGATCGAAGAACGGCCCAGGCACTGATATCGCCTTATTGCAAAACGATGATGTTCACATATTTATTCATGCAACGCCTGAAAACTTTTATATGAACTTTAAAATATAGTAATGATGATTCCTGAACTTGACCAGATCAACCAGCTCATTGTTCTTATGAACATCTACGAAGGCCGCAAGAAGCCATCCGAGATTTCCAGGGAGATTGGAATTACGCTCCAGGGCGTAATTTACCACATGAAGAATCTTAAGGGCAAAGGGTTCATTGATAACAATAATTCCATAACGAAGGAAGGTTTTCAGTTCCTTTATTCCGGCCTTTCCAGCATAAGGGAATTCGTATCTTCCAGCCTTAAGAGCCTTGACAGCGTGATGTCATGGGAAGCCATAGCCGAGGAGGATGTTGAGGCGGGCGAGAAGGTATTTCTCCGTATGAATGATGGCTATCTTTATGCCTCAAAATCCGGGTCCGGGGCAACCGGGAAGATAACTGTACCAGCCATGAAAAATTCCGTGACAAGCGTGAGCGAACTGGAAGGGATCATAAACCTGAGGATCGGTTCGCTCGAGATCGCGGTTCTTCCTTCCGCGGATAGATTAAACAGCGAAACATTAGAAAGTGTTAGGGACCTTGTAAAGATGAGAAGCGGATACATTATAAGTATCATGGGCGAGGAATCGCTTCATGTCGCAAATATTCTAAAACTATTGCCGCGTATAGAGTTTTCACCGGTCAGTGCTTCGTTCGAGGCATGCATACGCGGCCTGGATACGCTTCTGATAACATCTGCCGAACGATTCCATTATTCACTTGAAGAGATCTCCAGCATGGAGGCAAAATACGGGCAGGTAAAAGTACACATAACGGATTTCAGCTAATTTTTTTATTTAGAACTATAAAATATATTAGTATATAAATATAAATACGAATATACTTATAACCCGTTTGGATAGTACAATTATATAACTATACATAGATTATTTTCATAACGGGCTGTACAGTAAAATATTTAAATACAACATATTAATTAAGATGCCGTTAGTCTGGGGTGAAATTAAAATGGAGGACGATGAAAGTGGGAGTAGGCATTCATATAATAGCAGATTTTTATGGAGTCGATTCAGATCTGATAGCTACTACAGAGCGTATGTCACCTATCATAGAGGCCGCTGTAGAATACGGCAGGCTTACTAAGATATCCTCTGATTACTATCAGTTCAGGCCAAGGGGCGCGAGCGGGGTTGTTCTTCTTGCAGAATCGCATCTCTCTTTCCATACATGGCCGGAATACGGCCTTGTAACGCTGGACGTTTACACATGCGGAGACCCTGCGACAGCGGAGGATGCCTTTTCTTTCCTTGTTGATAAGCTTAAGCCAAAATCCGTGATGACAAAAAAGATAACAAGAGGGGAACTGGTTAACGAGAACGCACCCGAAAACGTTGAAGAAATTTCGCTATAGGAATTACATTTTTTTATTTATATTTATAATTCTTTTATTGTTTTATATTACTGGCAGGAATTCTATTGTTCCCGTTATTTCATTTCCTTTCTCCGTAATATTCCTTGTTCTTGCAAGCGATGCATTTCTTGACCAGATAGTTGCATTTTCAGCCAGATTCGGTATATCCGAAAGATTTACAGGAACAGTGATAGTTTCGCTCATCTCAGTTGTGGATGAAATAGCCGTAGCATCCTTCTCGGTCATATCCAGGCATCCCGTGATAGGTTACGGTGCTATAGAGGGATCGACAGTCATTACGATCTTCGTTTTTATCCTTATCGTACCGGCCTTTTCCACCATTTACATAAAGAGATACAGGAAGGATGGTTTTTTTGTGCTCATAACTTCCCTCGTTATATTAGCTTACTATTTTGCCTTTCATACGATACCGTGGTATGCCGGATTTCCGCTTATTATAATATTCGTGACCTATATGTTCGTAACATATGCTTCACAGGGCCGGCAGGACATGGACATCGAACGTAAAGGTATCGTGCCGGCCATAGCGGTATTCTCATTTCTCGTGATATTCCTCTCCTCCGACGTTCTCGTCAATGATACGATTTTTATATCATCCTGCCTGCATGTGCCGGTAGTTTACGTAAGCTTATATGCAGTGGGCTTTTCATCATCGATACCGGAGATTGTCATGATACTTTCTTCCCTTTCGAAAAAATCATATGAAGTATCATGGGGTACGCTCACCGGGAGCTCAATTTACAAACTTGGCCTGATAATGGGACTAATTATGATCGATGGCGGCATTTCACTTTCCGGATCACTATACCCTGCCATCGCAATGGTTGTCTTCAGCCTGATCTTCATCATGTACACATATGCAAAAATCAAAAGAAAATTCATTTTAATACCGGCAATCTCGGCATCGTTAATAATGATAATCGCTTTTCTTATCTAAAATACCGGTTGGTCTGCCTATACCTTTGTCCCCCAGAATGGATTCTCCTGCCTTTTTATCCTTATGATCTCTTCTAGCGTGATCATCGTGCCTTCATCTAACGGGTTCTTCTTCAGATCCTTGACCACGCTTTCCGGTATATCGACATAAAGTGTATCGCCGGCAAATATCTGCCTGTTGAGAGTTACGTTGTCGATTGCAACTGCCACCTCTGCCGGCGCATTTATATAACGGACGCTAACGTCGTCCTGCCTTATGCTTTTCACTACACCGGCATACTTCCCATCCATCCTGATCAGTGTGTCACCAACCTTAAGCTGGCCGGTCTCAAGCTTTATGCCAACTATAACGGGCTTCGATGCCCTGAATATGTATTCAGGCATGATCCTCATCCTTGACGGTACCGGCATCTGCAGCTTCCTTTTTTCTGTTATTTCTAGCTTCTTGTTCTCAAACCATTTTTCTGAATCTTCAACAATCTTGTAAATTATATCGCCCGTTATTACATCAACGTCGGTGCTTCCAAGCAGATCTCTGGCTTCAGGCAGGATTCCAACGTTAAAGCCAACTATAAGTTTTTCAAATGGATCAGTGAGCGTTAATGTATCCGTTATGTCCCTCTTTGTTATATCGCCAACCTCGGCTGCCCTTATCGGTATTCCAGCCTTGGAGAGCTCATATGCAACCGCCTCAAGGGATCCTATGGCCTCCGCCTTCAGGTATATTCCCTTCTCGCTGATCTTTATGTCAACCTTCGTTTCCTCCTCGATCTCCCTGAATGCCTTATCAGGATCTCCGTCTATGGAAATAAGCGGTGAACCTGAAAGGACATCGAGTTTGTCGCTTATCAGAACCCTGATACCTTCTGCTGCTGATATTTCATGGACCTCTTTCAGTGTCTTCTTTCCGCGCCCGGTATTGACAAATATTGCCTTTATCCTTGTTACAGCAGGACCGGAACGCGTATTGAGTGCAACCATATCGCCCGACCTCATCGTCCCCTGATAGAGGACTGCATCAAGCATTATGCCGGCAGATTCTTCCCTTCTGACCTCGATTATAGTCGCACGGCCATTCGTTTCCCTGTATGTTATATTGTTCTCAAGGAATCTCTGGGCCAGCCCTGAGATCACCATGAGTATCTCCGGGATGCCGATATTTTTCTTTGCACTCACCGGCACTATGGCAACATTCTTTGTGAAGTCAGATATCCTGTCAAAGCGCTCACCGCTCAGCCCGTATTCGTAAAGGCGGTTTACAATATCATATACCCTCTTGTCAAGTTCAACCCTGTACTCTTCGCGCTGCTTTTTCAAAAATTCTGTAAAAAGATGCGTCCTGACGTCTGTGTAGAACGGGATAAGATCTATTTTGTTTGCGGCTATTATAAAAGGTGTTTTGAATCTCTTTAATATATCGATCGATTCGACGGTCTGCGGCATTATCCCTTCGTTTATATCTATGACAAGTATGGCGATGTCTGCAAGCGCGCCACCCCTTGCCCTCATGTTTGAAAATGCAACATGCCCCGGAGTATCTATGAAGAGCAGGCCGGGTATTGAAAGTTCCCTCCCCTTAAGGAGACTTTCGGTTTCCCTGTAAATCCTTGTTATATCGATAGTTGTTGCGGCAATCCTCTGCGTGATGCCACCTGGCTCCTTGCTTGCCATCGATGTCCCGCGTATGTCATCAAGCAGAGTCGTCTTTCCGTGATCAACATGGCCAAGGACGCAGACTATTGGCTGCCTGAATTTTTTATTCCTTACATCAACTGATTTTTTGGCTTCCATGATCCTATTCGACTATTTCACTGTCACTGAAGAATATTGGCATTTCATGCGCATAGGATTCAGCTGAATCCGAAGCGTGAATCACATTTTCCTCAATGCTTATGGAATAGTCCCCCCGTATGGTCCCAGGAGAAGCCTTTGAACCGTCCGTTGAACCGCACATGATCCTTGTGACCTCAACCGCATGGTTTCCCTCAAGTATCATTGCAACTATTGGCCCTGATGTGATATATTTGACAAGATCGTTATAGAATGGTTTTCCCCTGTGAACAGAATAATGGCGTTCAGCCTGTTCTCTGGTCATCTTCATGTATTTCATGGCGACTATGATCATTCCCTTGTCTTCAAAACGCTTGATAATGGACCCGATTATATGCCGCCGGACGCCGTCTGGCTTTATAAGGACCAGAGTCCTCTCAGAACCGGTCATGCTTTCGTCCTCATCTTCTTGATCTCATGATACTGGTTTGTCCATCTCACATATCTGGGTGATCGGCCAAGGCCTATCATGTTCTTTTTGCACTTGTTGCTGCAAAAATGAAGAATTGAACCGTCCTTCCTGACGTACATTACACCGGTTCCTGGTTCTATTGTTTTTCCGCAGAAACTGCAAGTTTTAACCGTCTTCATCACCTTATGGATAATTTCTTGGCTTCCCTGGCTGTTTCCATGAGCATCAGGATGTCACCTACCCTTACAGGCCCGAGTACATTCCTGGCTATGATTCTTCCCTGATCCCTGCCGGAAAGTATCCTTACCTTCACGGTTGTGGCCTCGCCAGTCATGCCCGTCCTGCCCATCAATTCAACAACTTCTGCGGGTGTAGCCTCTGATGGCATCTAGATCACCTTACTTTCTCAGCTTCTCCAGCGATGAAATTATGGATTTATACATTTCTTCGTTCTTTCCATAATCAACGATAGATATTGAAGCTGCAGATGCAATGCCAACCTTTGATCCCAGATCGGTTCTCTTCTTTACATACACATATGGCACTTTCTTATCATCACAGAGCGTGGGCAGATAGTAAACAACCTCTGGCGGATTCACATCCTCAGCTATGACAACAAGTTTGCTTTCTCCGCGCTCTATTGACTTTATAACTTCATTTGTTCCTTTCTTAATCTTACCCATCCTGAATGAGTTTTCTACCAGATCAAGCGCCTTTTGCGAAACATCTTCGGGAGTTTCGAATTTCACGTAGCTTTTTTCCATATTATATTACCTCCTTCATTTTTAAAGGACAGTGGAACGTTATCCCTTCCCGCCTTTTATCCTTTACCCTTATATCAAAGGTATATTATTGCGTTTTGGTGATCAGTTGATGGCATCTGCACATTTGAAAGGCAATGCAGCTCAAAAGAATCGCCAGCCCGTAAATGCCTCAGCTAAAGGGCGGGAACGCAACTTTCCAGAGCTCACGCAATATTGCCATGCATGATATTAATGTTTCTGATTCTTGCCCGGTTACTATTCGATTTGGATTCGAAAAATGAATCCAAAGTCTGGTTTAGCAGAAATAATTATAAATATGAAAACCGGTAAATCCGCAGCTTTCGCATTTTTGTATCCTGAAAAAATATTGGAACCGGCGGAATGTATGTTTTCGATTAAATATCCGTCTGTTTACCGTGAAACTAATATACATTGTTTCTATAGAAGATTTCTAAATGTACAGTTACGGTTTTAAGGGACTCGACAGAAGGGTCGTTTTTCTGGCGCTTTCAAGGTTCATAAGGGCAACGGGAAGGGTATCCACCTTCATATTTCTGCCTCTTATACTAATAGACATGTACGGCCTTTCCTTCATCCTGTCTGGGCTGATACTCGGATCATCCGCGATAGTAATGGCCTTCGTGCAGTACTATTCAGGAAAGTGGACGGACAGAATCGGACGGAGGTTCTTTCTGATAGTGATCCCGGTACCTGCCGCCGTGTTCTATCTGATCATGTTTTTTTCCGTCTACGATAAGATAAGCGTTATCTATCTCCTGGCCGCATGGTACGGGACAATAATCGTGAATTCTCTGCAGTACCCGGCAATAGAGGCATCAATAGCAGATATAACAAAAACTTCCGAAAGGCTGTCAGGTTTCACGCTTGTCAGAATAATGGCCAATATGGGTGCGGCAATAGGCCCCCTCATAGGAGGCTTCATTTCCTATTATAATTTCGCATACATTTTTCTTATAGCTTCCCTGCTTACAGTTGTAGAGGTATTCGTACTGTTCTATAATGTCAGGGAAACATATTTTCCACCAATGAAAACTCCGGAAAAGGTGCAGATAAATATTTTCCGTGCGGACAGGTTCTTCTTCCTG
The DNA here is from genome assembly GCA_031961165.1 of Thermoplasmataceae archaeon. Classification (GTDB taxonomy): domain Archaea; phylum Thermoplasmatota; class Thermoplasmata; order Thermoplasmatales; family Thermoplasmataceae; genus JAVRLS01. Next base: position 5,924 of record JAVRLU010000008.1, on the reverse strand, counting down.
TTCACGCTGGTCGGGATTGTCCTTGGCTTCGCCCTCAGGCAGGACGGGCCTACCCTGACGGTTTATGCCTTTAATCTTAGGAACCTGCCAATAATAGACTTAGGCTATATATATTCCGTCAACGGCCTCATGGTTATAGCTCTGCAGATGCCCATATTGAGGATTATGTCATCGCATGGCAACCCGGTCTTCTGGAGGGGGATAGGCACACTCTTCTATGCTGCAGGATTCAGCGTGCTTGGATTCATGAACTCCTTTGCGTTCATTCTCCTGGCAATGTTCATTTTCACCATTGGAGAAGACTTCATGGCACCGACAACCCAGACAATAATAACGACCCTGGCTCCTGTGGACAAAAAGGGCACGTATATAGGATCGTATAACCTTCTCACAAGTTCCGGGCGTTTTTTCGGAACGTTCATCGGTTTATACCTCCTGTACATATTCAGGTACATTTCTGGAACGTTCTGGATTTATATAGCAGTCATTACAGTAGTTATATCGTTCCTTTATGTCATAATGGGAAATTCCTTTGTGAGGCGCATATCCATCAACAAAGGCGAAAGTTTGGGAAAAGCTTAATAATCACTATTTGATTGATTTAATATGAGATTAATAATAAAAGAATTTAAGGATGGAAAAGAAATTCCGCTGAAATTTACCTGTGACGGAAAGGATGAAACTCCTGAGATCGAAGTTAAAGATGTTCCAGAAAATGCTGCTTCCCTCGCGCTAATTGTCGATGATCCTGATGCCCCCTCTGGCCTTTTCACCCACTGGATGATCTATGATCTCGATAAGGATACAAAGAAGATAGACGGAAAAACGGGTGGCCTCCCGGGGGTCCTGCAGGGAGTGAACGATTTCGGTAACGCGGGTTATGGCGGCCCTTGCCCGCCACCCGGAAAGGCGCACCATTATTATTTCACAATTTACGCACTCAACACAAAAATAGGGAAGGCTTCCCTCAAGCGAAAGGAACTGGACCGGGAAATGAACGGGCATGTAATTGAGAAGGCTACATACCTTGGAACATATAAGAGAAACAAGAATTGAAGGATGGAAAACATGCGGATGAATGACAGCCGCCTTAGGGCTGTTCTTATAGCTGTTTCTATAGCTCTTTCGGCTATCTTCCTGATATCGGCGCTGTCAGGGTCCGTGCAGGCACAGCAGAAAAATGTTGTGGTGATCCATCTTGATGAGGAAATCGATGCCGGATCGTCCAACATGATCGTTACAACGCTGAAAGGTTTGAGCAGTTCAACAACTGCGGCTGTTGTTATATATATGAATACGCCAGGAGGGATCCTGGAGAACATGCTTCAGATGGTTTCAGCCATAAGCAGTGCAGAGTCAAGGGGTATAGCTGTATATACCTACATACCTGTGGACGGCATGGGCGCATCTGCAGGATCCTATGTGGCAATGGCCACACAGGGCATATACATGGGCAGTGGATCATACATAGGGCCATCAACGCCAATAGTTGAAGGCGGGACGGCCCTTCAGCAGCAGCATACAACATCGGCAATGGAAGAGCTCATGGTCAGTATGGCGTCACAGTACGGGCGGAACACAACTGCAGCTTTTTCAATGGTCAGCAACAATACGGCGTATACGGACAAACAGGCTTACAGCATAGGGCTTGTGGAGGGTATATACAATTCGCTTTCCTCCATGCTTTCAGCAAAGAACCTCAGCGGATATCCAGTTGTAAATGTGTATCCGTCAATATACGATAATTTTTTAAGTTTTTTGAGCAATCCCTACGTGGATGGAATTCTGATAATACTTGGCTTTGTAGCAATAATGCTTGATTTTCTTCACGGTACGGTTGTTCTTTCTATAACAGGTGCTACTATGTTGATTTTAGGTTTTCTAGGGGCGCAGCTTATCTCGGCTTCAATAGTCGGTATAATACTGCTTTTAATGGGCGCAGTTCTTATTCTACTCGAAGCAAAAACGGGCCACGGGTTCTCCCTCCTGGCAGGGGTTGCCATCGGGCTTGTGGGCACATTTATGCTCGCATCACCGTATGGATCGTCCAATCCAGGATATTCACCATCCCCCTTCACCACATTTGACCTGCTCACCACCATACTCATACTGATAGTGGTTGGTTTTCTTGTCTTTTACATAAGAAGGATACTGAAAACGCTGAAATACCACAGGATGAAGAACAGCGGGGCCGAGGCCCTCATATCCCGCGAGGCTACTGTTATGGCAGACCTGAATCCGCGCGGATGGGTATCGGTTGATGGAATAGAATGGCAGGGCGAAAGTGAAGACGGTTCATGGATAAGGAAAGGGGAAAAGGTTATAGTGGTTGGAAGGAATGATCTCGTGCTGATAGTAAAAAAAGAGGATAAGGATATAAAATTAAAATAATATCAATAAAATTAAAAATTTTTATGGTTAAACGATCGGTTAAAAGTTTATGAGTTATGAAATGATACGGGGATAAAATGATTTGTGTAATCTGTGGAAAAAATCAGGCAGTCGATCATGGAATGTGCGAGGAATGCATCAAGGAGAGCATAAAGGTTGAAGCTATAAGCCAGGTTAACCTTGCTTTCTGCCCCAAGTGCGGATCAATACGCATAGGGAAGAAATGGTACAAGAATGATTATGCAGGAAAGCTTATGCCAGTTTTGATGGATGAGCTCAAGTGCACGGACAGGGATGCCGTTTTAACCGGCAATCCTAAAAGCATTGTCATAAACGATCAGGATAAAACAATAAGTTTTGAAATATCGATCGACAGGAAGTATATAGATTCTATGAATGAAAAGGTTTCAGTACCGTATTCTGCGATTTATATAAGCTGCCCCACATGCAATAAATTAACAGGATCCTATTATGAAGCCATGATACAGCTGAGAACAGTGAGTACTGAGTACGATGCTTCTCTCAATAATGTTCTTGATTCAATAGGTAACATAATGGAGAAGAGAAAGAGAATGGACGCAGCCTCATTCATATCCAAGGTTGAAAAAAAGGCAGAGGGCATAGACATATATCTGGGGAAGAAAAATGATGGCGATATGTTATCCTCATTTGTCATGGATCACTTCTTCTCGAACATAATAGTTACAAAGACACTGGCTGGTGTAAAGGATGGGAGAAAATTCTACAGGTATACGTACAGCCTGAGGATACTTGATGCAGGGGAAGGATCACTTGTATCAGTTGATCATAAAAACTACATACTGACAGCTGTAAGGAACAAGCATATTGACGTAATAGATGTTGATACGGAGAGAAAGATAAGAATCAACAGGAATACGTTCTTCATGAAGGATGGCAGGATAGTAACCAAGGAACCTCAAATGAGGAAATTTATCGTCATATCAAGATCCGAAGATGAAAGCCAGCTTATGGATGTCCAGAATTTCAGGATCATAACGATAAGGGGAAAGCCTGAAGGGGATGAGGTCAACCTCTTCACGTATAAGGGGAAATACTTTTTATGAATGGCAAAGTGACGAAATTTAATTAATTCTAAAGGATTATAGGGCATGCGTATTCTTGCTGAATGGGATAATCTTAGGGATGTTCTTGTACACAGGCCAGGAATTGAAATTGAATATGGTATGCTTGCCCCGAAATCTTTTCTTTATGAGAGGGCTTTCAACGCTGAAAAAGCCATTGAAGAACACATACTTCTGGAGGATCTTCTCAAGGAAAATGGAGTTAATGTGAAGCTTCTCGAGGATATTGTGGTTTCAAAGGCAAGGGAATCCATGGAGTTCAGGGCCGATCTGGAGAATTATGTGAAGGATATCGTACACTTCTACGGGAAAATGGATGATGTCAGGGAAGCATCTGAAACGCTTTCAAAAAACCTCGAGATAATAGATGAGCGGACGCTTTTTCATTATATGACTCTTGAACCCTCCATTGACCTTAAGAAGGATTATGAAAACATGGAAAATTACCCGACAGTTTATTCGAATATACCCCTTGCAAATTTGTATTTTATGAGAGACCAGCAGGCGGTTGGATCCGGTGGGATTATAATCGGAAACATGAAGCGCGATCAGAGAAGCCGTGAACCGCAAATTACCAATTTCGTCTTCTCAAAAATATTCAATGAAAAAAATATATATAGAATATCAAATAACGGGCATTTCGAGGGCGGGGATTTCATGCCAGCCCGAAATTTTTGCCTCATAGGAACAGGTTCCCGCACAGACATGAACGGTGCATTCGAAGCCATGAATTCCGGCATGATCGATTATGACAGGATTGGTATTGTAACAAATCCGTCCTATGATTTCTCGGCAAGCGATAAAATGGTTAACATGCACTTGGATACATATTTCAACATTGCCGGGGACGGTTTATGCGTAACATCAGTATACCTGGCAAAGAAAGCCGCGGTCTCAATCTATGGAAAAAATGAGAAAAACCAGTATGTGAAGGAGAGCGAGAGCAACCTATACGACTTCATGAGATCACAGGATTTTGAAATAATTGATCTTTCAATCCCGGAGCAACAGAGTTATGCCTCGAATTTTCTAACGCTGAAGGACAGGAAGGTCATTTCTGTAAACGTTAATGAGGTTATAAAGCGTCTCTTAAAAAATCACGCGTTCAACGCTGAAGTTGAGGCCATAATCAGCAAGGAGTACAGTAAAATTGCAGGAAACGTCTTTCCAGCGAGGAAGGATGTGAGGGATCATGGAATCGATTTTGTAAACGCGGAGCTCATTGAGCTTACCGGTGGTTATGGCGGGGCCCATTGCATGACGGCGGCCCTGAATAGATCGTGAGAATACTGATCACTTATATTTTTGTATAAATAATTATATTAAAACACTTATTTCATTATTTGCGGATCCTAGCAATAACATAAATCCCGTTCAGTTCATCAGGTACAATAAAAGAAACGCTTATGAAATGCAAGGCTATTATTCATTGAAAATTTCAGGAGAATCGTACTTAAAGAAACTGGAATCCCTCTTTTCAGCAATATTCAGAAATAAATGCATTATAAACAGTTTTAGCTGTTAAGGCCCTGAGATGGATATATTATCGAAAATTAAACATGTCGCAGTATGCCGGGATCGGGGATCGAACCCGAGACCTCCGGATTTCTCAGTTATTCTTATGAGTCCGGCGCTCCTCCAGCTGAGCCACCCCGGCACTATGCTATTTCAACTGTATTTTCATTCGCAGGTGTTTCTGCAGTTTCCTGCCCTGTAGACACCAGCACAGATTTTCTCACTTCTATTTTCCTGAGCGGATATGTATCCTTGGTAATATTAACCATGTCTGTGTAAATATCATCACCAATAATATACCTTACAAAATCTGAATATGCACTTTCCGCGGCCCTGTTTACTATAAAGTCCGAAAGAATCTTCCTTATTTCAGTTTTCTTTGTATTTGTAAGCTTATTGTCACTTACAATGACAAGCTTCACAGTAATAGTGAAATTATCCCTTGTCTTTACATCCTTTATTATATCTATGCGCTCTTTTCTTCTTCTTATCATTCTTCTGATATAATCGTCACCAATATAGTGACCTGTAAAGATAGTCTTGCATCTAGTCCCTTCACAGGAAACTATTTTAAAAATTGCCTTTTCGTTTGATTTTTTAAAATTCCCGGTTAAATCGGATATTGGAACCTCAATAACACGGTTTACCATTGACTGAGGATCTTCACCGAGCGCCACAGATATTTCTTTTGATCCGAGGTATGGTGGAGCCTCAACGGTATACCAGACCTTTTCCTTCCACTTCTCTTTTCCCTTTTTTTGTGCCTTTTCACCAGCCATCTAATCCCTCACATACATTTAACGTGAATAACAGGTAATTCCAATGTGAAATTAAACCTTTCGTATTTTTCGTTGACTTTTCTTTCGAAAAGTATCTCCGATAGGTATAGTTGTAATTTATAATTTTTGCTTTAAG
>JAVRLU010000007.1:0-39722 GCA_031961165.1 Thermoplasmataceae archaeon | reverse complement strand
GGCCCTGGACATTGCTATGAAACTAAAAGATCAACAGAAGGTATCGAGAAGGGGCAACGATAAGGATTCCACAAGCCTATGGATCGTTTCCTTCGCTGTACTTGGTTATAATATAATATGATTTAATTCCATTTTTTTATATTTTACGATTATTTTTATATTTCACAATAAGAATCCAATCAATACCTGCAATTAATAAGCTAACTCTAAAATGTGGGGCCGTCCGGATTTGGACCGGAGTCTCAGGCTCCCAAAGCCCGTAGGATACCAAGCTACCCCACGGCCCCATATCATATGATTCAAAGGAATCTCATTCAAGTTTCTTAAGTGATTGAAATTCATGTTATAGCTTTTTCCATGGCAGGATAACTTCATTTATCGCCAATGATATAAAATCGCATTTTTATAATAGAAATTTAAACGATAAAATTATATATTAACTTCTCGTTATTGAACTATGACTGGGTTAGATATATTATTGATAATAATAATCTTCATAGCACTGATAATACTGCTTTCCGGTATTCACGTGCTTAAGGAGTGGGAAAGGGCCATAGTGCTTACCCTTGGAAAATATGGCGGAATAAAGGGGCCAGGCATAATATTTATTACTCCGATAGTGAGCAAGGGGGTTTTCGTATCAACTAGAATTCAGCCAATACAGTTCAAGACTGAGGCAACATTCACAAAGGATAACGTTCCTGTAAATGCAGATGCAGTTATGTATTACCAGGTAATTGATCCAAAAAAAGCTGTTCTCAACATACAGGACTTTTCTGTTGGGACAAATTACGCCGCTCAGACCACGCTCAGGGAAGTTATTGGAAAAACATCATTCGATGAGATACTTTCCGAGAGGGAAAAACTCGGTGAAGATGCAAGAGAGATAATTGATTCGAAGACAGAGGCATGGGGAGTAAAGGTTACATCCGTCGAAATAAGGGATATAATCGTACCATCACAGCTTCAGGAAGCCATGTCAAGACAGGCTTCTGCCGAGAGGGAGAGAAGATCCAGGGTAACGCTTGCCCAGGCAGAGGTGGAGGCCGGGCAGAAAATGGTCGAGGCATCGAAGCAGTATACTGAGAATCCCATAGGGCTTCAGCTGAGATGGATGCAGATAATCTATGAAATCGGGCTGGAAGGGAAATCAGACATGATACTTATACCGGCACAGCTGGAAACAGCTGGATCACCACTGACGTTTATGGGAATTAAGGACTTCATCGAGAAGAATAAAGGTACTGCACAAGGTTCACAATCTCATTGAATGAAAGCTCAGACGGTCTCTTATTTCCAAATCCGTCCGGGTATTTATTGAATATATTGGAAATCATTTTTCTCTTTTTTGAAAACATATCTATCAGTATTTTATCAAGAAATTTCATATCAAATGGGTAATCATAACTTTTCTTTCTGATATAGATGATCGCAGAATCGACCTTTGGAGGCGGGATAAAATTTGATTTGCTTACGTACCTGCTTATCCTGATCTCAAAGCGTACATTTGCATTAACGTAAAGCCTTGAAATTTCGTTTTCCTTTACAAGTTTGTCGGCGAATTCCTTCTGAACCATAAGTACGGATCTTTCAAAGTCGAAATCGTATAGCCTGAACAGTATTGGTGATGAGATGTAATACGGTATGTTCCCGATTATACCAGCGTATTTATCCGGGGGAAATTTCAGTATATCACCGTTTATAACTTTCACCCCGCTGGAAGCATATCTGCTGGAGAGTTCCATGGATATGTTTCTGTCCCTTTCAACGGCCGTTACGCTTATTCCGCGTCCTGCAAGAATATCTGTGAGAATGCCTGTTCCAGGGCCTATTTCCAGGATATTTTCGCCCTTAACCGGGTTAAGCAGATCGACTTCGTATTCAGCGATTCTTTTGCTCTTTAAAAAGACCTGGCCGGTTTTATGCGACCATGATGTCATTTTGCAACAAAAAGCTTGTATTTCTCATATCTGTCCTTGAGCTCGTCAACTATCCGGCTTACTATCATTTTTTGCGGATTATGTATCGTCTTCACCCTTTCAACAAGATCTGAAAAGGATGTGAATGGCTTGTTCTTCCTCTCCTCAAGAATATTCCACATGGTCTTGTTTCCGAGGCCTGGCAGGAGCTCGAGTGTGTGGAGGCGTGCATTTATAGGTTGCGCCTCGTTAAAGAACTGCACAAATCTTGCTTCCTGCTTATTTACAATATCTTCAAGTATGTATGGGAGTTCATTTGCTGCCGAACTTGTAAGGTCCTTGTATGTTATTCTCCTCTTTACTGAAAGGATTTTTTTCCTCATTTCGGCATTCTTTCCTATATACACCTTTTCCCCAACAGTAATTACCTCATTCTGTTTTGGAATCAGCTCAAGAAGCTTGAATTCAGTTTCGCCGATTGCAATCACAAGGGGATTCATCCTGTAACTTCTGTCATCTGGTCTGCCCTGCGGTAAATAATCAAGAACATATGCATATTCTTCCAAGTAATCACTCCCATTAGAATTTCAAGGTTTTTAAATAGTCAATAATCGTATTTAAATCTTTGTCGGAGATAATAACGTTATATGCGGAGAGTATACTTGTAAGTTCATCCTGTGTGACAGGTTTCAGATCCAGTATTTTTGTTATCACCTTATCGGGTATGTCAGCCATACCCTTTATGGCTTTTTTCGCCTCTTCTGCATCCTCAGGATTCATTCTCCTGAATCTCTCAACATAAAGAAAATTAATTTTTTCCATTTCCGAAAGTTCTTCCTTCCTGGACAGGATTCCGTATACTTCCGGTATGGATATATATTTTTTATCCATTTTCATCCTTCTATGCGTTTCAAATGCGCCGGGTTTGCCAGGACATATTTCACTAGAGTATCAACCTTTATAGCTACCTTGTATGAACTTCCCTGCTTTCCCACAACCTTTCCGGTATATCCCTGGAACCTGTGGTATGGCAGGCCGTTATGGATGGAGGGTTCAATATTTATTGCCACGGTATCGCCCTCATCAAACTGCTGCATAATTTTGCGTATTACAGATCTTTTTCTCTCTTCGCTGCTCTTTGTCATTTTCCTTCTTGAACCCGACCTGGGCCCATGAGACATTTTAACCATTACTCATCCCCTCTACATATATTGATAACGTCCAGTTCTTTAATTTCAAGATCTCCCCCGTAAATAGCTGACAGGCTTGGATTTGTCCTGCCGTCATCGCCATTCACGAGTTCTTTAATATACGTCCCGGCTTCCGCCTTTATTATTATCTCGGCTTTATTTGCTTCAACACCGGTTATTTCCATTGATTTAACCAGTCTTGTGCGCACCATATCTGATCTTGTCTTTGCAACTCTTAATGGCGTTCTCTGATATATATTTTTTCCGTTCAATGATTCAACTGCCGCTTTCATTCTTGAGGCTTCAATATTTTCCTTCGAAACTATGATGGCCCTATAAACTTTGTCATACCTTTCCTGCTTTATCTTTTTAACGGTTTCCCTGTCAACGAACTTTAAATCGAATATATATACGCCCTTGCCGGCGCCATTTACTGTATTTTCAAGATCTATGAGTGATATATCCCTTATTTTAGGGTTTTCAGATTCTATAACAAACTCTCTCCCGTTTCCGAGCATCCTTACGTCTACGTCTTCCCTTCCTGCACCGTGAAGATGGTAATTTGATCCGCCTGCAAGGGAGTTCAATGCATCCCCGATCACCGATTCTACAGAATCACCTGATGGCCGTTTTATCCATCTTGTCTGTGGCATATCGCGCCTGAGCTTCCTGTATTTTCCATAAATGTATAAGCTCTTTATCAGAACGTTTACATAATCATATTCAGTATTTACAGTTATCATAATATCAGGATCTTTTTTACTGTAGTTTTTTCCTGATTTAATGGAGAAAAATTTTCCAAACTCCCTGTTGAATTCCTTTTTTATGCTCTCTCCCCTTGATCCGAACTTTTCATGTATTCCCTCCTCTTCCTTAATCACGTTTTCAGCGAATATGGAACCTATAAGGAATGTCTCATACTGGTATCCTTTTAGTTTATCGTCTATTATTGAAAAGTAGCCGTCAAATCTCTTAAAAATTCCAGAGCATAGCCTGCAGTTTTCTTCGTCAGGCAATTCTAACCTGTCGACGCCTTCCGTGCATTTATAGGAGAAGATTAGCATGTCGCCACGCTGATCATTCGTTAGCCCTGATCCTATTTCCGCAAAAATTCTTCCTGTACATCTTCTGCATAAATTATTTGAAAAAATATCTTTTAGATCATACATAAAATATGTTATCTTGCCAAAATTGTTTTTTCAATGCTTGGGCGGTCCTTCACAAACACTCTTGAACCGCACTCGCATTCTATCTCTGAGGTTCCCATGGATTTCTCCAGGAGCCTCCCGCATCTCACGCATTTATATGTAGTCATTCCTCTATTACCTTCTCCCCGTATGCTGGGATGTATGAACCACCAGCGAACTTATATCCACAGTGCCTGCATTCCCATATCCCTGATGCTGTTCTTTTGACCTTTTTCTTCTTGCATGACGGACAGACATAAAAGGCTATTTTCTGTTTGTATATCTCATGCCATTCTTTCCTTAATGTTACACCGTATCTGGGACCGAAACGACCTGCTGCTCCAACCTTGTTAGTTCGTCTTGACATCTACTTCACCTGAAATATTTTTCCCTTATTTTGTTTCCAACCTCGATTGACATCTTAATTGCATTTTTTATATCATCGAGAGTAAACGTTCCTATTTCACCTTTTTGCATGGCTCTTATATGCCCGTCTTCTGTTGTGGTGACCGTTATCCTGCCGCCGCATATCTGGTCCTCTTCAAGCGAAGGATCGCAAACGAGCACGTCACCCACTTTCACCATTGTCACTGATATGGGTGTATTGACGACAGGAAGCTTAAAGTCTTCCTTTCCTTCCCTGGAAGCTGGAACTACGGCATTTCTTAGAGCTGAGACCGCTGCGATTGTGCATGCATCTATTAGATTCCCGTCGTAATCAAGAACGTTTATGTCAAGAAATACTATCCATACCTTTTTCCCGGGTTCTATAACAAGGCTGTCCGGGTTTATCATCTTGCTTTCCCTTATTCCGCGATCCACAACTCTTGAAACTTCAATGGCCATATCATTTGGGGGCCCGGCTTCAAAGCTTGGGAAAGCTATAGGAAGCAGCTCAACATTTGTGGTAAGGACTCCCTGATCAGGAGTGTCAGGAAATGGTTCTCCAGATTCTATCTTGATGCCGGCAACCACCTTAGTCTTGCCCAGCGAAACAAACGCCGATCCTGCGGCCCTCGGGATATAGTTTTCCTGTATATTTATTTCCCTGAAATCTTCGGGGGATCTCCCGTCTATTCTCTTCCCGCCCTTCATTGTGGAAAGAATGAAATTCCTTCTTATTTCTGACAATATATCAGCTGATTCTTTAACCATTTTATTCACCGCCCTTGAATTCTCCAAGTTTATATTTGCTCAGAAGGGCATCCCTCTGCACCTGCGATATTTTCTTCATGGCCTCAAGCATCATGCTCTGTGCCTCAAAGAATTCATCCTGAGTGATATCTCCGTCCATCTGTAGAAGAACTATTTCGCCAGTTTTTGGCATTATCGCCATGGGTATGTCTGCCTCTCCGAAGTTATCTTCTTCCTTTGACAGATCCAGAACGATGTGTCCGTCTGCTTTTCCTGCAGTACAGCCAACTATCATATCCCTCATAGGAACTCCTGCATCCGCAAGTGCAACAGTAGCGGCGGTAAGGCCCGCTATTCTTGTTCCTGCGTCTGCCTGCATGACTTCTATATAGACATCTATCTGGGCCCTTGGAAACTGCTCTATCATAACTGAAGTGCTCAGCGCCTCGGATATTATTTTGGATATTTCCATTGTCCTCCTGTCCGGGCCAGGCCTCTTTCTTTCATCAACAGAGAACGCAGCCATGTTGTATCTTGCCTTTATGACTGCATGGTCGATATCCTGAGAATGCTTCGGATACGCTTCCCTGGGTCCGTAGACTCCGACCATTATCTTGTTTCCGCCCCATTCTATGTACGCGGATCCGTCGGCCCTGTTAAGAACTCCCGTTTCTATTTTTATAGGCCTCAATTCGTTAAAAGACCTCCCATCCAACCGGATGTTGTCATCATTGATGAGCTTAATTTTGCTTTCCGTCTGCATCACCTTTCAATTCCTTCAAAAACTTTTCAACTCTGTCAGTAAGTCCCTCAGTGTGGGCTTCCCTTTCTATCATTTCAATGGCAGATATTGCCATAGTAACACCGTCGATCGGGCCATCAATCCATATCAGTCCATTCTGGCCTATTATTATGCGTGTTGCTGTTATTTCCTTGATCATGTTAACCATGGCCCCGCCTTTTCCTATGATTCTAGGCACTCTTGACGAGTGTATGAGAACCATGTGGCCGCCTTCAAGTTTTTTAAGGCCGGGTTCTTTCATGGTAAGCCAGCTTTCTTTTATTTCATTCACACTCATAATTTTGCTGTACACATAGTCCCCTGCATTAATGTATTTTTTTAGGTCCCCAGATGAAATTCTCCATGGGGTGTCATTCATGTGAAGCATTGCAAAATATGGTGAATTTATGTCGACTGTCCACGTAGAAGGCCCGACTTCTATGACCTTTCCTATGACTTTATCACCCTTTCTCGGTATGTACTGGCCCGAGAATGGAACGACATCCACGAATTGATCGTTTATCTGAAGAGTTCCGAAGAATTCAGAATAGTATTTCCCATCGCTATCCCTGTATATACCGTTCCTCATCTTTCCCTGAATATCTATTGAATCCCCGGGTAGGACTATTTTCTTGATATCACCCACTTATTACACCTTCATTCTATATATGCTGCCAATATAGTGATTTAGATAATATATTTTCGGTTTATTCTATGATAGCAGGTCCTGTTGGTTTATTTCAGGATGTTTTTCCACATGCTGGCCTGATCATTGATTCCCGTATACGTAAAATATGAGATAAAACACACGTATTTCGAAAAATATATGGGAAATGATGAGGAAGTGCTGCCATAGTTTTGTTAATAGGATGAGAAAAGTTAAGAATCGTTATCTAAAATGATCGAATACTTAAGAATAGGCCACAGGAAAGAAAATAAAAATCCTAAACTGGATCAAAAAATACCCGATTGCAAATCACTGCCTAATCATATTTCTTAAGTATATCAGGTTATCTGCTTCGGATTCATTGGCATAGGCTTGTCATATCTGGATCGAGGAACAATCGATTTCTTCTGGATGAAATAAGGGCCTTTAAATAAAACGTTTTTTTACGATTCCTCCCGTTTTTATAATAAAATTTTTAGTAAAAAATATTATTATTTGAGTACCTTGATCTGTACCTTATCTCCACCTTTCCTTGAAATGCTCTCTATTATATCACCCTGAAGTCCTGCCGGCACCTCAAGAACCCCCATCCATGAACCGTCTTTTCCCCACTCCTCCTTTACTATGTATCCTGACCTGCTCAGTTCTCCATAGATCCGGCCATAGGCGTCACCGACTAAACGAACGGCTAATCTTGCCTTTTCAAACCTTATCGGTATTAATGGCATTATGGCTTTCAGCACTGACTGCACCTGATCTTCTGCGCTCTTAAATGGATCAACGTGCACCTTTGCCTCATCCATGGCCTGGGATATGCGGTATGGTGTATGTGGTGTGTTTGTTTGCGGATTTATACCCTCACGAGCTATTATGTTTATTATCTGCTTTCTCCGTTCATCGTACATCTCCCGCCTCTGTTCTGTTGTAAGCTGTATCTGGCCTTTCCTCACTATTTCTATAGCAATCTGGGCAATGTTTACGGTCTTGAAAGCTTCTTTCAGGGATTCTTCACTCGCCTTCTCGCCTTTTCTGACATCTTTGTATATCTCCGGCATTGCAAGATCGTTCTCAATATCTATCTGGCCCTTCTTTATCTTCTCAATAGCGTGAGGATCTACAAGGATTTCAAATCGATAAGCATGAGATTCAAGTCTGGCAACAATTGCATCTTCTACTTTAACCATAAAGAGAAATTGTATTTATAGATAAAAATATATCATTATTTCAGAGGTATGCCTTTACCTCATCAGAACTGTATATTCTGTATTTTCCATCCACGACGATGGATGCGATCTCAGGATTTTTCAGCTCTTCCCCCTCTTCAAGCGACGATTTAAGGGCCTTAATTCCAAGAGCTACAGCTTCCTTTTCTGAAAGACCGTCCTTGTACTCCTTTTCAAGATAGGCAGTAACAGCTTCCTTTCCTGATCCGATTGAAGTAGCTTTATATTCATTTATTGTCCCTGCAGGATCGCAGTCGAACAGCCTCGGTCCGATGGTGTCTACACCGGCGAATATAAGCGAAACACCGTATGGCCTGACCCCTCCGTACTGAGTGTATTGCTGCATCTGATCGGCAACCCTCTTGACCAGATTCTCAATATTCACGAGGGAACCGTAGGTAACCTTTTCCTGCTGGGTGCTTATCCTCGCGAAGTCGATGAGAACTCTTGCATCGGCTACCAGCCCTGATGTCACAGCTGCCACATAATCATCAATTAACTGAATCTTTTCAAGGGAATTCTGCTCTATAAGCTTGCTCCTTATCTTTTTGTCAGAAATTAACACTATGCCGTTCTTAAATTTGATTCCCAGAGCTGTTGACCCTTTTTTTACAGCCTCTCTTGCATATTCAACCTGAAATAACCGTCCATCTGGCGAAAAAACAGTAATTGCCCTATCATAAGCCATTTGACCCTGTTGCATTTTTATTCCTCGAAGCTCCTATAATCAAACAAATAATAAATATTTCTTTTATCCTTTGGAATGAATATTTAAAATATATTACTTACATTTGAGTAATTACTCAATAATTAAATATTCCAATACGATAAACTATTATGCTTGGAACGTTTGATGACAGGCCGCTTGGATACTTTCACATTAAAAATGTTATAGTAAACGGCATCGGCATATTCTCGGACGCATATAACCTCTATGCAATAGCACTTGTTTATTACCTGGCATCATCATTCCTCAAGCTTAGCGCCATAGAAAGTTCTTTCATGACCTCAGGGGCATTCTTTGGGGCTGCCGTGGGGGCAATTATCTTCGGAGTTCTTGCTGATAAGATAGGGAGAAAACCCATGTACGGCATCGATCTTATGCTTATAACTGCAGGCGCATTTTCACAGTTTTTTGCCGGTGGATTTGACTGGCTATTCATATCGAGAATTGTGCTCGGTCTTGGAATTGGTGGAGATTACGTGCTTTCACCTGTAATAATGGCTGAGAATTCAAACGCAAGAGATCGCGGAAAGCTAATGGTCTTCACTTTCCCGGTAATGGCGGCGTTTGGAGCCATGCTTGCAGCTTTTGTTGATCAGGTTTCGTCCATATTTTTTGATCCTGCAATGGTATGGAGAATTGTACTTGCCTTTGGCGGAGTTCCGGCGCTTTTTATTATATACTTCAGGAGGAAGATACCTGAAACGGCAAGATATTCAGCAAGGATAAAGGGTGACCAATCTGAAGTGGAGAAGATAGAAAATATGACCCATTCCCAGATAAAAATCGAACGGGACAGGGAGAAATTTTCAAAAAGGCTAAAATCTTCACTGTTTCTTATCATGATTTCATCAATACTATGGATTCTTTATGATATGTATTCGTCAACATTTGCAATATACGGACCTATAACAATTGCCGAAAATCTCGGCCTTACGCCGGTTTCTTTCACGTATTATGCAGAAATATTTGGCGGCATTCCCGGAGCTTTAATATGTGCACTTCTCATAGATCGGATAGGCAGAAAGAAACTGATCGCTGCGGGCTACTCCGGAGTTTTTGTGTTTCTTCTGATGTACTCACTTCTGCTAATGCATCCGGCAATTTTCGGGTTCAGGTATCCTGGAGGCATAAGCCCGGCAAAGCTTGCCGGAGATGCTGCGGTTCTTGGATTTTCATTCTACCTCCTTAATTTCCTGTTCTCTGCATCAGGGCCCGCCTCGATAATCGGGGGTGCAATGGTAACACCTGAACTTTCTCCCACAAAGGTCAGGGGAACGGCCCAGGCAATGACTGTTGGGTTGGATAGAACTGCAAATGCAGTCGCATTAACAGCGTTCCCCCTTTTATTGATCAGATTCGGGCTTTCTTCAATGCTTCTCGGATTCTCCCTTATAGCTGCGCTTTCAATAATCGTAACAATGCTGTGGATACCGGAAGCGAGGAGGAGATCGCTAGAGGATGTTTCCGGAGAAATGACCTCGAAGTTAGGGGCAGCCGGATCCGGAAGAAAATAGTTTCGAATTATAGAAAATGTAAGATCTAACAGCAGGGAAAGCTCCAGGAATACTATGAGAAGCGGATAAGCGGGTTTCTGTGCATTAAATTTGGAAAAGATGAAAAATATGCGTTCTAAAAATGTTTATTAGCGGCGCGGCATATTAGACTTCGATGGGATATAACGGCAGAGTTTTTGACAATCATTTTCATCTGAATTACAATGGGGATTTTCTCAGATCCGTAGACACTTTTATCAGGGCGGGGGGCAATGCCATAAACCTAACAAACCTGCCGGGTGATGCCGGATCCGGTGATTACTACAGGAATATATATGATAATACGGTAAAAATGGCAGAGAAGATAAGGATGGAGAGAAACATTGAGGTTATCGTTACCATAGGTCCGTACCCCCTTGACTATTTCTATTTTAATGACCACGGACTTGATGCACAAGGGATAATGAAAGATGCCATATTGCTGGCAGCTGGATACATAAGGGATGGAAAGGCGGATGCGATTGGCGAAATAGGATTTCCGCATTTTCCTGTGGACGAAAATACATTCGGGGTATTTCATGACCTTCTGGATTTTGCATTCTCAGTGGATTCCGATATAAGGGCGCCGGTAGTACTTCATACCCATGATCTTGGCCAGAAAGATTACTTCGATATCGATAACATGGCTCGCAGGCACGGCATATCCGGGCTAATAGTAAAGCACCATGCACGCGCCAGCGATCTATCGGTGAAAAGCGATACATGGAAGTCGATTCCGGCGACAAGAAGGAATATAAGAGATGCTCTTTCTGTAACGACGGACTTCATGGTGGAAACGGATTTTGTTGACGATCCACACGACAGTAATCGTTATCTGCCAGCGGACTCTGTTCCGAAGAGGAAGATCATGATCGAGCAGGAATACACCAATGCGGATGATATACTCTCAAAAATATTCCAGGAAATTCCGGAAAGAATATACAGCCGGTTGAAGAAATAACCGTTTATTTTTGTATTTTTTAGTAAATCCTTATCTTAGATAGTTCTTATTACCAGGAATGCGGGATTTCGCTATCGGTTCAGTAAAGATACGGAGATATCCTTTCTATCTGGGCCCTGTTCCTCAAATGGACGACTTTCCTGTAAAAATTGTTTGCAATAGCGGATCTTCCTGAGAGACGTATTCGTAATTTCAAAAAGCTTATGCAAATACGATTAAGAGAAACTGACTAACGATCCTTAGAAAGGTATATCCTAAAAAAATTTTGTGCATTATGTGGCGTTTATGACGGAAGATAGGATCTTTACCAGTAATTTTCGTTTACATATTCCTCATAAAGTTCCGAAAGGTAGTTTTTGCTTTCCTCCTCGCAGTTATATAGCGATCGGAGCAGGCTTTCTATGGTGGTGTTCTGGTATTCCTTTGAGACCAGATTTATCAGGCTCTGGAATTGCTCTTCCTCCTTAATCGATGCAATAAGCACGTCTTTTATATCATTCGGGTTATAGCTATTATGTGTATCAACAAGATGCTCTATCATTTCAAAGCTGGAACTGTCATTTCCTATATTTTTTATCTCACCGGACCAGAGAAGTTTTCCTATGTTAAGCTGGCTTTTTCTCTGAAGATTTGCTATTTTGAGCAATAATTTTTTAACGTTATCCTTGCTTGCTTCTGTTGCCATTTTAAGATATTCCTCCTGCCTTTCCTTTTTAATATCGGATAATTTTTTCATAAGTTTTTCCAGAACATCGTTATAATTCTTTCCAGAAATCGTTCCGCTTTTTACGTTCATGGCAATTGATATCATGCGCTCATGATTAATATACGTTTTTGTAATTTATTAATATATTTGCTGTGATTACCGTCATGATATCTTTAGTTTAACATGCTATGCATTTAAAACAGGTTTCGGAACTTTAATATAAGTTGATCCTATAAAGCGCCGTCATATTAAATGTGGGCGCATGGCCTAGCCTGGATAGGGCAACAGCCTCCTAAGCTGTAGATCAGGGGTCCAAATCCCCTTGCGCCCGTTTTTTATCAATCAGAACATTGATGATATATAGGACGATATTCCGCCCAGTATCCTTTCATTGACCATTGATGGCTTTCTCCATGAAAAGAGTGATGGCTCAAGGTAGCATGAAAGCGAGCAGGCATTGCAGCTTTCGTAGTTTTCCCATTTATATTCGTTCCACAGCTTCATTATATCTGTTTCCCACACCTTTGTGCTTCCACTGTATTCATTTATAACATAACATGGTGTCACTATCCTGCCCTCAGGATCGATATTTATGGTAAGCCAAGGCTTGCAGGTCCATTTTTTGTTAAAATACCATGAATTGATGATCGATTCAAAATATGAATTGGAGTTTATTATGGGTGCGCCATCCCTCTTGAGCTTCTGGAGCCTTACAAGTGTATTATAAAGATCATCCTTCTCCGGAGAAATCCTGCTGGCGGTATGGTAATCATACGATACCTGTATATTTACACTGACCTTCAGGCTTTCAGCAAGATCCAGCACCTTGTCAATTTCATTCATATTGTTCGTCGTTATGGTTGTGCTCATAGACACAGGAACATATTTTTTTGCCTCTTTTATCCCTTCTACTGCATGATCAAAAGATCCAGGGACACCCCTCTGCCTGTCGTGTGTTTCCTTCATTCCGTCAATTGATATGAAAAGATAGTCCAGGTAACGGCCAAACTCATTTATTCTTGATTTAATAAGCCACCCGTTTGAGACAAGGGACGTATGGAACCTTTCATGCGATGCTCTGAGTATATCCGGAAGATCTTTCCTCAGAAGCGGCTCTCCACCCTCAAAACCCATGAATGAGACATTGGCTGCAGCAAGGGAATCCATCATTTTTATCTCATCTTCGAGAGATAGGATCTTTTCATCCTTTCTTCTCCAGAATGGGCACATGTCACATTTCAGATTGCATGAATAGAGTAATTTATGGCCTGCTATTACGGGTGTTTTCATCCCTTTAAAATTGAGCGCCTTCCTCTTTAATGTCCGCCCCACCAGGGGTACAATTAGTGCCATATTTTATATACACAATACCATTATTTAATGTTTCTTGATCAGAATCCATGAACATTCTGCTGTATGCTAAAATATAAAATTATATAAAAATTTATTATAAAAAATTACCATTTCAGTTTCATGTCCCTTGCAGCCTTGACCTCATCTATCCTTGATACTGCCGTATTTTCTGGCATTTTCTCAAGTTCTTCAACGCTTCTGTCAAGTGCTGATATTAATACACTGGCATAACGGTCCAGATCGTTTTTACTGGCGGATTCAGTTGGCTCTATCATCATGGCTTCCTTAACGATAAGCGGGAAATAAACTGTTGGCGGATGTACACCATTGTCAAGCAGGTATTTTGCAATATCCAGGGCCTTTTTACCGGTATTTTCTGTTGACAGAACGAATTCATGCTTCTTCAGCGGATAATATGGCACTTCAAATTTATCCTCGATCTTCTTCTTCAGGTAGTTTGAATTCAGGACAGCTTTTATGCTTGCGTTCTTAAGGCCCTCTTCTCCATTATACGTGATATAGGACCAAGCACGCAGGATTATGGAAAATGACCCGTAGAATGAAGAAACACGCCCTATTGTATTCTTGAGGCTGAAATCCAGCGAATATTGCTTCCCGTCAAACGCTACGACAGGAACCGGAAGAAATTCCTTAAGGAATGATTTCACAGCTACCGGCCCGGCCCCGGGACCGCCACCACCATGCGGTGTCCCGAAGCTTTTATGAAGATTGAAATGCACTATGTCAAAGCCCATTATGCCGGGTGAGGTGATTCCAAAATTGGCGTTGAGATTTGCACCATCGTAGTAAAGAAGGGCACCGGCTTCATGCATTATCTTTGCTATTTCAACTATATTCTGCTCAAAAATGCCAAGCGTGTTTGGATTCGTGATCATCAGCGCTGCCGTTTTCTCAGATATTGCCGCTTTCAGGGCATCAATGTTCACCATCCCCTTTTCATCCGAAGGCAGTTCTATAACGTCAAAACCGCCCATTGTTGCGGAAGCAGGGTTTGTTCCATGCGCAGAATCCGGGATTATTATCTCTGTTCTCTTCTCCTTTTTGTATTCGAAATATTTCCTGATTATCAGTATTCCTGTAAACTCACCGTCTGCACCTGCCATGGGCTGAAGTGTTACTGCATCCATATCGGATATCTTCTTGAGGTATTCCTGCATCTCATACATCACCTTCAGAGTACCCTGAATGGTGGAGTATGGCTGGTAAGGATGGATATTTGTGAAGCCGTCTATGGATGCAATTTTATTGGCGTATTTTGGATTGAATTTCATCGTACATGATCCGAGG
This sequence comes from Thermoplasmataceae archaeon, assembly GCA_031961165.1. Classification (GTDB taxonomy): domain Archaea; phylum Thermoplasmatota; class Thermoplasmata; order Thermoplasmatales; family Thermoplasmataceae; genus JAVRLS01. Next base: position 25,034 of record JAVRLU010000007.1, on the reverse strand, counting down.
GGGTATATTCCAAGATCAACGGTGTAGTTCATTTCCGAGAGCCTCGTGTAATGCCTTACAACATCAAATTCGGATACTTCAGGAAGTTTCAGGTCTTTTCTTGCCAGTGATGGATCTATCAATTTTTCTGCGTTTCCGACTTCTTCGTTTATGGTAAATGAACTTTCCGATATTATATCCTTAATCAATGGTTCATCATAATATGCCTGCCTGTAATTCATGACATCACCTCTAAAGCCTTTGCAAGTTTAGAAATAGATTCTGCATCATTCTTTTCGGTTACAGTGAAAAATGTCCCGGTACTCAATCCCGTATCCTTTATGAGTTCTTTGAGCTTGATTCCTCCGAGGATTCCATTCTTTGCCAGTTTTTCCTTGACGTCATTTTTCATGTCAAATAGGACGTCTGAAAACGATAGGGAATCGAAATACTTATGGATGCCTATTTTTCTGAGTTCCTTTTCCAGATCGTTAGCATGCTTTATCGTGAGAAGCGCGACCTTCTTCAGGCCATCCCTTCCGAGTATGGAAAGGTAAGATGATGCTGCAAGGGTTAAAAGGGCCTGGTTTGAACATATATTGCTTGTGGCCTTTGCCCTCCTGATATGCTGTTCTCTTGTCTGGAGCGTCATGACATACGCCCTCTTTCCGTTCCGGTCTACAGATTCTCCTATAAGCCTTCCGGGGGATTTCCTTACGTATTCTGACTTGAAGGACATGATTCCTAGAAGGGGCCCGCCAAAATTCATCGGTATGCCGAGCTGCTGGCCTTCTGCAACAGCTATGTCGGAATCATAGGCACCTGGCGGCGCAACCGCTCCTAATGATATCGGGTCAACATAACTTATGATGATAGCCGATTTTTTTATGTCCCTTACCTTCGTCACATTTTCATCAAGTATTCCGTATCCATTTGGATTTTCAACCACAATGGCTGACGTATTTTCGCCAATTTTTGAAGATAAATCGTCCAGATCGATTTTACCGGATCTGTTCATTTTATACTTCCGGAATATGATGCCTAAGCCCCTGCCATAACTATCCATAACGGCGAGTTTGCTGTCATATGTGCTTTCTGGAATCAGTATCTCATTTTTGCCGTTTATCCTGTATGCCATACGTACAGCTTCACCGAGAGCTGAATAGCCGTCGTACATTGATGCGTTCGTAAAGTCCATTTCAAAGAGATCCGATATAAGGCTCTGGTACTCAAATATCGATTGCAGCATACCCTGTGATATTTCGGGCTGATATGGCGTATATGCGTCAAGAAATTCCGATCTTTCGACGATATTATTCACGGCTTCCGGGATTATCCGATCGTATATCCCGTTCCCCATGAAGTTTACCATGCCAGATTTATTTTCACTGGCATAGAGTTTGGCCCTCTGGATTACTCTGTATTCTTCGAGACCTTTGCCTATTCCCATACTCTGCTTTCTCACGCTCTTCGGTATATCTGAAAAAAGTTCGTCTACACTTGAAAAGCCTAAAAATTCCAGCATAGATGATATCTCATCCATAAATGGCGTAGCATTTTCAGTCATTTATTTGTTTGCTTTTTACACTGAAGTTCGGCATTTATTGATATTTTGTTAATACTTTCTATCGACTCGCATCATATAATTTCTGGAAATATATGAGAATCGTTCCGTCAATTACACCCCGCTTTGGTATATCGCGCCAGTAATTCCGTATTCTGGCATGACCGGTAACTTGGATAGTTAATGGCATTTACAAGGCCCTTATAGATTATTGAATAATCATATTAATGAGAACCGGTAACTTATGCCGGATTATCTGAAAAAATGATGCGTCTTATAAGAATGGGGGGCTTAAGGAAATAGAGTTTCGCAAACTGATTCTTTAAGGAAAAGCGGCCCGATATTGAAACCTGTCATATGCATATATCATCAGGCCGGAGAGGCTTAAGCAATAACTAACGCGTGCCAACGCTGTTCTATAATCAGAGCTTAAATACTTACAGGCAATCTGATGACGTGGCACTAAAGTTTCAGATTCCAAGAGAACATGGGCTTGTCGTCGTCTGGCTTAATGTCTTTTTAATATCAATCCTTGTTTCAAAAACTTATTCGCTGTATGGTATTGTAACGATAATACTTCTATCACTGACGTTCATAATTTATGATCCTCTGATCAGCATGATGAGGTTACGGAAAGCCGGAAGAAATGTTATACATTATCTTTTCCATGAATATGCATATGTGCCTGCTGTTGTTCTTTTGATAGCGGGATGGCTTTTGTTTGAAGTACTGTATAGAAAACTCAGTGTTTATGCGATATTAATCGCACTTTCAGTATTCATAATTCTCTACCTTCTCTTTCCTGTGGGAGAAAGAAAGGTCTATACGAGAAGCGTATCCATAATAAGCATAACTTCATTTTTCCTTATAATTGTATCATCATTCAATGCCTTATTGAGTTCTCTGGAAATCTTGCTTTTTATAACTCTTTCACTTATTGAAGTAATGCTCGGAATTGGGCCTGTAGAAATTGTTAACTCAAAAATAGAGAAGAAAAACTTCACCGGCATATTCCTGAGTAGAATGGTACCTGTTTATGCAGTATCCGTAGCGATATTGATTGCTATCTCAATTTTCTTCACGGGTTACTGGTGGATCTTTATCATAATATATACGGTTATTTTCCTGTCGTTTCCATCCATAAGGACGTGGAGGATGAAGAATATAGGAGTGATTGCAACAGTATTCAATATAGCCGTTCTTGTATCCATTTCGCTATTATTTTTCAGATCCGTTTAAGTTATGCCCGTATTCCTGATATTTGAACTTTTGAAATTTATACCATAAATATTTAGATTTTTTATAGATGCCAATGAAAAAAGCCCTTTTGATCGCATTATCATGACGATTACACTGTGCGAATAGGAGAAGCAGCCGACTTATTGCTTGGCAAGAAAGGCCGCTTTAGATGTCGATTGCTTTCGACTAGACATAATACCCTGAAATGGAGACGAACAGAAGAATGATCGATTCAGACATGTTTTAACCTCCCAGAAACCACAGAAAGCGATCAGAATACTTATTGGACTGTATGCAGATCCACTATACGGAATTTATCGGCAATTGATGGTTTAACGGAAAGAAATGTGAAAGCGATGTCTGTGAGGGTAAAACATCCGGAAATATTCTCAGAATTGAGGAATATGTGAACCGGAGAATATAGTTCTGAAGGAAAGGGCCAAGAGACCGTTAGGCATAGAAAAATGAATAAAATGTAGATTATAATATAAATATCATTTGAACTTTTTTTCATGGAAGTATAATGAAAAACCTGAGTTTATGCAAATAGAATGAGTCCTATACCTGCAGATCCGGTTGCAGTGCATTTCAAGATTAGCTATACATAAGTGCAGGAATATCTAAAATATTGAAATCAATCGGCCCTTTCCATGGAGAGAATTTTGTGTGCATAATTTCCGGATTTGTTTTAATATTCCAGGAAATCAATCCACGTATGATCCCTTTGCAAGCCTGTTAAGAAGGTATATGAAAAAGGGTACGCCTATTATTCCGGCTATGATTCCTATCGGTATTGTTTCCTGTGATATCACAAGTTTTGAGATATCGTTTGCCACTATCAGGAATATTGACCCGAAGATGGCGGATGATGGTATAACGTATCTATTTGAACCACCGTAAACGAGGCGTGATATGTGGGGCATTATCAGGCCAACAAATCCTATAAGGCCAGATATCGAAACTGCTGCAGAAGTGCTAAGAGTTACGAGCGCTATGAGAATGGCCTTTGATCTTTCAACGTTGACCCCTATTGATCGGGCGTGCGCTTCTCCCATCTGAAGTGCATCCATTTCACGCCTCTGCAGAAATATAAGTATTGATGTTATCGACGTAACCATGAAAAGCATGGATATTTCCTCCCATGTTATGGTCTGCAGGGATCCCAGAAGCCAGAAATATTCCGTACCTTCAAGGTTTATATTCGTATATATCAAGAATGATACTATGGAAGATGCAAAAAAAGATAGCGATATTCCGATAAGAAGCAGGTAAGTTGGCGGAACTTTTCCGTGCCTGTATGATATCATGTAAACGATTCCCACTATAGCCAGGCTGAATATGAATGCGTTCAGCTGCATTGTGTAAAAACCGAAGAAAGAAAGGGAGAGCGCGATGCTTATAACTGCTCCCAGAGCGGCTCCGCTTGATATCCCTATAATGTACGGCTCCGTGATTGGATTTCTGAATATGCTCTGTATCACGGCACCTCCTATACCGAGAGTTGATCCTACAAGTATACCTCCAATTATCTGGGGTTCCCTCAGGGAAGTTATGATCCGGTACTGAGTCAGGGGAACAGATGCGTGCACGAAGCTCCCGAAAAATGGAATCTGGCCTGCAACTATATATAACGTGTTCCTGACAGGTACGTTAACGCTTCCAATTCCCATGGAAAATATGGACACGAATATGAGTAAAAGTATTGATATCCCGAAAGAAATGCCAGTTCTGTGGCTTATCTGGAATCTATATTTTCTTCTGTTCTCAAACAAGTACTCTTACCCCTATCAAGTCCACTTTAATAAGGTTAAATTCATTTTAAATTTAAAACTTACCAAACGGATCGGATTGATAAAAAATTTTATATATGAAGTTAATTTGCCAAAACTAAAGTAATTTGAGTGATCTTAAATGAATAAAATAAATCAGATACTGGTAATTGCCATTGTCCTGATAATTATCGCCGGAACATCGGTATATTTTTACGAGAAGGGTATAGGTACAGAGAATGATGTTAAAGTTTATAGTCCGGGAGAGGCGCTCCCGTTTCACAACCTGACAAGAATCGTATCTCTTCTTCCCAGCATAACTGCGAATTTGTACGCTATCGGAGCGGAGAAGGATTTAGTTGGAATAAGTACATATACATCATATCCGGCTAATATTTCCCTGCCAGTAGTTGCATCGCTGAGTACAGTAAATTATGAAGAGCTTGTGAATCTATCTCCCCAGGCCGTCATAACGATACCTGATTATTATCCATCATCAGTCATAGAAAAAATAGTTCAGCTTGGAATTCCTGTTATAGAGGTAGGGCAGGATAATTTTTCACAGATAGAGCAACAGATCACCGCGCTCGGGCAGATCACCGGAACATCTCACAACGCCAGCCTGACAGATGCCTGGATTAACCAGACACTTTCTGAACTTCATAGCGATGCCCTGAATTATTCAAATGGAACGCCGCAGACCGTTTTCTATCTTTTAAGCACGGAAGGCGGATACTGGACAGCAGGAAATAATACGTTCATAAATGATTTCTTCAACATAGCCAATCTGAAAAATATAGCAAACGGAACAGGTTACTATACGATATCCGGTTCTTCGATAATAACTGGAAATCCTGACATCGTTATCCTCGATCAGTACGTTAATGAAAGCGTCATGAAGCTACCTCCTATGAACTATACAGATGCTTACAAGAATGGAAAATATTACCCAGTATTCGACGATAATTATTTTAATCAACCTGATTTCAGGTCTGTTTATGCAGTCCAGTGGCTAATAGATAATGTTTACAATAAAAATGTAAGCATTCCGGAATTTCCAATACCACTGAAAGACAATCCTGAGCCTGTGATACTGGGATGATCTTTCACAGGCCCAGCTTTATTACTATGAACAGTGAGAATAATGTTATTATAAGAACAGGCAGGGCGTTCGCAAACCCGACTTTCATGTAATACAGTGAATTTATTGATATGCCTTTTTTTCTATTAAGCGTGTACAGCCACAGGAGGGTGGCAAGCGATCCTATTGGTGTGAATTTTGGCCCTATATCGTTCCCTATTATATTTGCATAGACAAGATAAGAATTACCTGAAAAATGCGCAATTGTGAGATCACCCATCATGACCGAGGGCAGGTTGTTCATCGTTGCGGCCATAGAGCCAAAGAGAAGGCCCGATAATAACGTTGATGCCGGGTTCCCCAGGGACATGAAGAATGAAACAATGTATACAAGAATCTGTGTGAGCCCTGCATTTCCCATACCGTAAACAACGATATACATGCCGAACGAAAATATAACGATCTGCCAGGGTGCCTCATAAAGAACCTTTCTGGTGTTTATGATCTTCCCATATTTCGCTACAAGAAGCATTATCAGAGCAGAAGGGAGTGCCACAAATGATATGGGAATACTGTCAAAACTGGTCAGGAAATATGCCAGTATGAGGATAACTATAAATGGGAATGAAATCCGGAAGATTCTCCTGTCCACGATGACTGTTTTCTCATCCGGCAGCTTTTCATCGCTGTATTTTTTTGGAAGTGCCTTTCTGTAATAAAGGTAGAGAAATCCAAGGCTTGCAACTATGCTGACAGCGTCAGGTATCATCATGGTTTCAGCATATCTTGCGAATGTTATGAAAAAATACTGTGATCCTATTATATTCACAAGGTTGCTAACCATGAAGGGGAGGCTTGAGGAATCCGCTATGAATCCGGTCGCTATTACGTAAGGGATAGCATGCTTATTATCCATGCCTGTTCTGATCAGGATCGAATATACGATAGGCGTGAGTATCAATGCAGTTCCATCATTTGCAAAGACAGCAGATATAAGTGATCCAAGCAGTATTATCAGGATGAAAAGTTTCACTCCGTTTCCCCTGGCAAATTTTGCAATTTTGACGGCATAATACTCAAAAAAACCTGCATAGTCGAATATGAGGGAAATTATTATTATGGCAACAAACGTGAACGTAGGATTCCAGACTATATCCCATACAGAAACTATATCACGTAAAGTTGATATCCCCAGAGCTAAGGATATTGCGGCACCTATAAGCGCTGAATACCCTATACCGATTTTCTTTGGCTTTATTATAACAAGAATTAGCGTGAATATGAAAACTGCAACTGAAATAGAGAATCGAAGGAGGATCATCAAGAGCGGTTATGTGAAAGAAATAAAAAAAGGTATTGGAATAAAATTATTTCTGATTATAATATTTTTTAAGGTTTTCATCGTTATACTTGTTGTTCCTGTTTTCATCCTGGTTTTTGTCTTCCGGCTGAGTGTTATAAAATAGTGCTGTTATAAGTATTACAAATATCAGGACAAATGCTGAACTCGCCACCCAGAACGGTTTCGGAGCGTAAGTATTCGAATTTCCTGAAACCAGCGCAGCAACAACTATAGTCAACAGTATGCCTATTATTATGAATATTTTCAGATATGTTTCTCCCCTGTAAAGATCATTCTTCATATTCTCACCTGTACACGATCTTTGCCGTTATAATGGCAAACCCGATCACAAACACGCCAAACCAGAGCCCGCTTGCCGCCATCTGGACTGCACCTGAGAGTATATGTCCGGAAGCACAGCCGTCAGCCATCCTGGCACCGAAAAGCATAAGGTATGCACCTATGAAAACTCCGGCCGATCTCTTTATTTCACTGTTTCCGAATCTCTTTGCCCATGATGGGGGTATTGATCTTCTGAATGCTGTGAAGCGCCTGCTTATGAAAACGGAAGAGAAGAATGCGCCCATCAGCGTCCCGATATCAGAGAAAGGTTCCCAGCCGATGTGGTTGAATACAAGTTGGCTGTACCTGAATGTGGGCAGGAAAAGGTACCCGGCAAGCCATGAGTCCGTGGTTGATTCCCCGAATATCTGGTGGAGGAATATGCCAAGAACTACTGCCAGTCCAACAACGGATGCCACTATTATCATGAACCAGGCATAAGTGTTGTTTTCAACCGTGTAGTTATGAACAAGCCTGTCGGAAAAGCTATTCTTCTTATAACCGATTCCGTTCGCCATGAGGTATTCCGCGGTATCTTCGTATTTTTTAAGATCTTCATCTGAAACTGCGCATGATTTCCCGGATTTCAGGTTCAGTGTTACGCTTGCAGAGTTTTGTTTCTTTTCTTGCATTGAAATAAGTTTTGGTGTGGAATGTGTGAGATGTGCCATGCAGCTCCTGGATCCACCTTTGAACCTTGGAAGGAAGTACGATATCAGGAAGAAAACAATTCCGTACGCCACAGCCACACCAAATATAAGGAACCTGATGCTGTAAAGATCATGTATGTTGTTTCCGGTTATTATTATTGACCCGAGGTTATCGGTGGTAATGAGCCACTGGCCGGCTGGAATCTGATACAGAAGTGTCCATGAGGCTGCTCCCAGCAGGGCCCCTGCGACCGCATAAAGAGCATCTCTCCTGCCTTCTCCAAGTGCCATCCATATGGAACCCGGGAAATAACCGGATATTGCTAGACCAACACCGAAAATTGCGCCTCCCAGTGAAACCCCTATTATGTAAAGCGGTTTTGCACTGAAGTGCATGAAAACACCGCTTGCAAAAAGCCCGTACATGATTATTGCACTCACTCCTGCACCGAGTAGAACACAGGTTATGAATAGCCTGTCCTCCCATTTGGACAGTCTTATCAAAGTCTCCGGGTTGGCGATACCCCAGAGTTCTGCAAATGCCCCGATTATAAATCCAACAACAATCCCGACCCAGTCGGGAGCTGTTATTTCAAACGTGTAATCACCGAAAATTATAATACTTCGCAATATATATATTTTTTCATGTTTATGTTTACTACTTATATTTTTCACATTTGTGAATTTATAATCCATACAATGATATTAGGGCTTAAAACTCCCGGAATGCACATCACGTGTAAATCTGCTACCGGATCATTCGCAATTTATCCAAAAACGGACGGGATGAACATGAAAATCTGGACAGGACAGGTTGCCGTCTCTCTCAAAAGGGCTTGCCAATCGTAAAGAAAGCTTAAATGTGTGTAAAAGAAAAAGTATATAAATTTAAACCCGTATCGTAAACCATGAAGTGCCCGGTATGCGGAAATGAAATAAACGGAAACCCGATTAAAGAGTGGAAATTCAGTATTTATGATGTAAAGCGGTATGTATGCCCTTCATGCGGGGCATCTTTCAACACGTACGAGTACAACAATGTGGAAAAATACACGATACCGAAGAGGATGAAGTTTTAAGAAATATCATGTATTGTGAATGCTTATACAATCATAATGAAAAATATATCAGATTTTTAAGTCAGATCATTAAGCCGGTTATATCCTTTCAGCTTTTCAGTGAATTTCTGACAGCTGCTTCTCCACTTCCTTATAGTCGGGCTCTTTGCCCGGATCCTCGCTGACCCATTTATATCTGACAGTTCCGTTTCCATCAATGACAAAAACGGATCTTTTGGATGCTGTAAGGCCCTTTATGCCTACAAAATTATTATGGAGCACATCGTACATTTTTGAAATTTCCCGCGAGGAATCACTCAAGAGATCAAATTGAAGTTTGTTCTGCTTTGCAAATTCGGACAGTGAGAAAGGCGAATCAACGCTTATTCCAATTACCTTGGCATTTATCTTATTGAAATTTATCATCGAATCCCTGAATGTACACATTTCCTTTGTGCATACAGCTGTAAAAGCTCCAGGGAAAAAAGCAAGAACTATCTTCTGCCCTTTAAAATCCGATAACTTTTTCATTTTCAGCGATGTATCCGGTGCTTCAAAATCAGGGGCCTTATCCCCAACGTTTACTCCCATATTTTATCAGGTCTGAATTATGCATAATTATAAAAAGATAATGAAACTTAAATCAGTAAAAACAATGAATACAAAGTATCCGATTTTTCCCTGGTGGCAAATATATTGATTAATTTAGAAGATATTATTTATTTATCTCCACCGTGCTTTCTCTTTCCTTTCCAGCGGATATTATCGATATTGGCACGCCTGTTTCCTTTTCTATGAAATCGATGTATTTTATCAGTTTTTCCGGTAAATCTGATTTTTCGATAACTTTTTTCCCGGTAATATCAGCCATATCTCCCCATGGCTCAAATGATCTGTAAACAGGCTTAAAATTTTGAACTGTTCTTATGTCCTTAGGTGGAACTTTTGATTTCTTGCCATCTGTTTCATAGGCCTCACAGACTTTTATCTCATCCATGATTCCGAGTGTATCAACTTTTGTCAGGGCTATCTGATCAACATCATTAAGCATTAATGAATATTTAAGCATTGGAAGATCAAGCCAGCCAACCCTTCTTGGACGGCCTGTTGTTGTACCGTATTCCCCCCCGGCTTCTCTCAATTTACTGGCTTCATCACCAAATATCTCTGTGGCAAATGGGCCCTCACCGACCTTTGATATGTAAGCCTTTGCGACGCCTATAATCTTTTTAACCTTTCTTAAGGAGAAACCGGTTCCTGTGAAAGCAGATGCGGATATGGTATTTGATGAGGTAACGAACGGGTAAAAACCAAAGTCCGGATCAAGCAGAAGACCCTGTGCCCCTTCAAAAAGGATATTTTTTCCTGAAGAATAGGCTTCATAAATAACATTTTCCGTATAATCCATGTATTCCTTAAGCTTTAATCCTGCCTCGTAGAGTTCTTCAGCCATTGAAACCCTTCTATTTTTATCTGAGAACTCGGTATCTTTTAACAGATTCGATTTCATGCTGTATATTGATTCTATCTTTTCTTTCAGTACTGATAAATCCAGGAGATCAAACATCCTTATTCCGGTCCTTGCGTATTTATCCTCGTATGTTGGACCTATACCCTGGGCTGTGGTGCCTATGCTCATGGACGATCTCATCTTTTCCTCCATGTTGTCAAGCACTTTATGCATCTTTGTGACGGTATGGGCATTAAAACTTACCTTAACAGTTAAATCCCTGTTAACGGCCCTTATCTTGGATATCTCATCGATGAGTGCAAATGGGTCTATTACCATTCCATTTCCAAGGACAACCATTTTTGTTCTGAGCGATCCCGACGGGACAAGATGAAACTTAAAAACCCCATCCCGGGTCACAACTGTATGACCTGCATTTGTGCCCCCATTGAATCTTGCAACTACATCGTATTTATCGCTTAAGTAGTCAGTGATCTTTCCCTTTCCCTCATCTCCGAATTGCAACCCAACTATAACCGATATTTCCTGCAATAATTTTCGCCTCCTATAGAATCGGAAACCATTCAAACCTTGACTCTATAAACCATTCAAATAAATATTTTTCCAAGAGTAAAAAAATTGAATATTATGACACCATGGACTTTTGTGCGTAGAATAGACCGGTTGTGGCATTTTACCAGTTTACGGATCAGCATAAGGATCAGCACAACCTCTATTTTTAAGGGGAATTAAATTCATTAATGATCAGGGAAGCGGAAAAATATGGAGGCTTTATCCTTTCATTGAGTCCTGTTCAAATGAAAAATCAAAGAAGAGAATTTTTTATTATTTTATTAGGATAATTATTAAGTAATGACTCCGATCGCCGTTTGATTCGCAAACTTAAATAATCCATGAAAGATAACACATTTATGTCTAACGTACCAGAGGGTTTAAAATATACAAAAACTCACGAATGGTTTTCCGTTAAAGATGGAATTGCCACAATAGGCATAACAGATTATGCTCAGACGCAGATGACCGATATTGTCTTTGTAGATTTTCCGGCTGTAGGATCAAAAAAAGAAGCTGGAAAGCAGCTGCTTACTATAGAATCAGTAAAATCTGCAGAAGATGTTTATTCCCCGGTCTCCGGGACTGTTGTAGAGATAAACAGTGAGCTATCAAAAGCCCCGGAAAAAATCAATAAAGACCCTTACGGAAGCTGGCTCGTGAAAATAAAGGTAGACAAAGAAGGCCCCTCAATGAGCGCCCAGGAATACAAGAAGATCATAGGTTAAAATGAGTGATAGGCGGGATAATTATTACTGGAAGGCCAAGGAGGAAAAATACAGGAGCCGGGCCTCCTATAAACTACTTTTTCTGGATGAGAAATTTCACATTCTGCGGAAAGATTCAAAGGTTCTTGAGATAGGATCCTCTCCGGGAGGCTGGTCACAGGTTATAAGGGATTACACCGGCAGGATAGTTTCCGTCGATATTAATCCCATGGAACCGGTTGATGGTGTTACATTCATAAAAATGAATATTTTCAACGACGCAATAATAGAGAAATTAAAATCCTGGCTTGAAACAAACGGTGGAGATGGATTCGACACAATACTTTCTGATGCTATGGGAAAAACAAGCGGTGATTCTTCCAGAGACCACGGCATATCGTATGAAATATGCGAAAGAGTCATGAAAATTTCAATATCACTTCTCGGGCGAAATGGTGACGTTGTTGTAAAACAGTTTCAGGGAGATATGACAAATATGTTCATACATAAATGGCTTCCATATTTTAGAGAATACAGAATAACGAAACCCCCATCATCACGCGAGAGATCAAAGGAGATATACATTCTTTTCAGGGGTTTCAGGTAGGGTTGTGGTTTCCATTAGCCTCGTTAAAGTATACTTCCGGAAGTTATCATATTTCGAGAAAATCTTAAATTTACTCACATAGATATAAATGCGTTCATTCCATCCTCAAATGATTTCAGAAATGCTTCTAAGCATGGCTTATTTACCCGGTTTTTAAGCTAATCCAAAGATCAGATGATCATTTTCGTTTTCCCCTTAAAGGATCGTTCACTTTATTTCATCATTTTCCTGGAATAATATCCTTAAGTATTCGTGCGGTTGCGCCGAAAGCACCCTGTAAATGTTAACGTACGATAGTGCCTGAAGATAACATATTCTCACTATATTAAAAGCGAAATTCGTAAAATACGTATGAGAATGCGAATGTACGAAAAGCATAGATCCGGAAACGGATAACAGTTCATTCACTTCTAAGTTCATGTGCATATTTTCTTATTTCTTTTTCCATATCTCTGTAAAATTCGTATTCAGTTATGATGAATGTATTATTTTTATCCAGTGAATTCAGGATATTATTAACCTCACCTATTATGTATCTGAGCCTGTATTCATCCACAAGGCGCATTCCCTTGACCTTCTGCATTACCGCATTCCATTTGTCTACAAAGTCTTCCGGCGATGTATCCCCAAATTCCATCTTGATGATTTTCTTTTTTCTCAGCGAGTTGTGAATGAGATCAAATGTCCCCACATTCTTTGTGTAATATTCTTGAAATTCTTTCTCAGGGACGTCCAGGGGCAGTATCTTAACTTCATTTTCCTCTGAATACCTTATTGCTTCTATGTATATCGGCGGAGGGGTCATAACCTCCCCGTAAACGGAAAGATGCAGACCGTAAGATATCTCATAATCTGACAGCGAAACTTCAAATGGATCTTTTATGAAAGCCTTCAGGCCGTCTATCTGTTCCTGCGTTAGAACTATGTATATTATATCTGGCCTATCCTCTATAAGGGCATTTCTAAGTTTATCCCCGTCCCGTATCAGGCCTTTAATACCTCCAAATAGAACTATTCTTTTGCCGTCTAAAGTGAACTCAGAGATCATTTTGCCCTTTTCTCGATTATTTTAACAAACCGTTCCTTCGTTCCTATTTCTTCGAGTTCCCGGATGTTGAACAGGGCACATCCACCGATTTTTTCCTTCTGTGTATCGTGCCTGCTGATGAATATGGCATCATCGTTGAACGCATCACTTATCTTCTTAACTATTTTCACCTTCTGGATATCGTCTGATCCCTCTATTAAGCTTACAAGAAATGTATAGACCGGATCGTCCCTGGCGATTACATCAAAAGGAGTCTTTATCAGCGGATGGGATTCTATACCGAAATTTATGAAGAGATCGAGTATACGCACAAGGAATTCGTCATTAACTGTTTCATCTGGAATGGTAATTTTGCTGTCTATGGTAAACAGATCTACTGGTGATACTATATTCACCTTTAACAGGTTCTGCAGTTTAGCAAAAATATCTATAGTGGCAGCACTTCCGTTTTCATAGAGCGATACCGAACGCCTTGAGACGCCCAGGTAAGATGATATATTTCCTATTGAAAGCCCGATCTCGCTCCTCTTCCTCCTTATTGCCTCGCCATCAATATGAACATAGAATCCTCCGGGCCCGGAATAAACATAGGGATCGTTCCCCTCAAGATAATCCCTGAAAGTTTCTATCGATGATATAGGTATACCGTGGCGATAATAAACCACCCCATGTTCAAGCTTTCCCCCACCAGCCCTTTCACCGATTATTGTGGCACTTGCCCTAAGCAGCCTTGAAAGCTTTATCATCTGGAATGCAGTTAAAGGCTTGAGAGTATCAACGTTATAGAGAACCTTGAGAATAAACCGTCTCTCCTCGTCCTTGGCTATGAGGTCGAAAACTATCCACTCGTTTCCAGTTGTCCTAATTACCGAAAACCCGTTTCTTGCCAGAACGGATTCCGTTTGGCCTAACAACTGTACCCTTTTATCTTCCACGATTACATCTATATATTAAACTATTTAAACATTTCTCAGGTTGCAACAAATCATAGCTGATTTTAATTGATAAATATATATCATATTATTGTATAGATATATATGTTATTTTTTAATTATATTACTGAAGAATCATAATCAATTTTATATAATCTTTTTTATGTATTATTACTAATTAGTATAATTTATATAGTGCATAGTAATGATATATAGGTTACAATGCCGAAAGATTATATAGCGATGTTAAAAAACGCCGGTTATAAGATAACGCCCCAGAGATTAGCCGTGATTGAGTATCTTAACAGGAGTCCTGGCCATTTCACCGCAAACGATGTTTACAAAGAGATCAGGAGAAGCATCCCTACCATCACGCTTGCAACGGTCTATAACATACTCAAGGCTTTTACTGATGTAAAATGCATAAATTCGTTCGATATAGACGGTACAACCTGGTTTGAAAGCGAAGTTGAACTGCACGCCAATCTCCTCTGCAAAGAATGCGGGTCCATAATGGATATAAAGGTGGACAAATCCAGGCTCATCGATCTTCTCTCAGAAAATACGAATGCTGATATAGAGAACGTAACGATATTCATAAGAGGCCTTTGCCCCTCATGCAAGGCGAAGAAAACGGAAGAAAATGTTAAAAACATTGAAATAATGCATTGATCATTTTAATAAATATTTATATTTAATATTTAAATAATTATTGATGGCCTTTTATTACCAGTTCTGCCGGACAGATGATTTCTCATTCCCATTCTATAGTTGCGGGAGGTTTGTTGGTTATATCATATACAACCCTGTTTATTTCAGGTACATGATCCGTTATAGATGTTGATATATCCTCAAGCAGATCCCACGGGACCTTTGAAAACGTTCCAGACATTGCATCATTCGTGTCTATCATGCGGATAGCAACAGTATATCCGTACGCCCTTCTGTCACCGTGAACACCTGTTGTCCTGATAGGAAGCAAAACAGCAAAATACTGCCACGGCCTTTTAGAGATTTCTATTCCATTTGAGACCTTATCTTCAACTATTTCGGTTACTTCTCTTAATAGGTCGGCTTTTTCCTTTGTTATTTCCCCGATTATCCTGACGGCAAGGCCTGGCCCAGGAAATGGCTGTATATCCGTAGGCAGTCCGAGAGCAGACGACATCTCCCTTATTTCATCCTTGTAAAAATCTCTAAGCGGTTCAACAAGCTTTAGCTTCATATCAGCCGGTAAGCCGCCAACGTTGTGATGGCTCTTTATCGTATCCCTCTTCTGTCCACCACTCTCTATCCAGTCAGGAGCTATTGTGCCCTGTATCAGGTATTCTGCACCGAATAGATCCGCTTCTTTCTGGAAAAGCTCAATGAAAACCTCCCCTATGATCTTTCTTTTCTGTTCAGGATCCGTTACACCCTTGAGCCTATCCATAAAGATGCTGGATGCATCGACGATTTTATTGTTCATCCCGTGAAGTGCAAAAAAATTCTTTACTCTTTCCCTTTCATTCTTCCTTATCAGTCCTGTATCTATGAAGACGCAAAGGAGATTATTGCCAAGAACCTCTGAAGCCAGCACAGAAAGCAGGGAACTATCCTGTCCACCGGAAACTGCCATAATGGCTTTCCCATTTACCTTATCCTTCAATTCCTGCTTGATCTGGTTAATGTAAAAATTTGCTTCCATTCAGGGTAATCTAAAATAAAAATAAAAAAGTTTTTAATTATATATTTAACTTTTCATTATGAACGCGAGGAATACCAGAAGTCCTATCACAACACCTATTATCGCAGCCACCACATAGAATATTGTCCCTATCGCTACGTATGGAACCCATCCATAGCCCAGGTGAAATAGATATGTAGGGCTTGCAATATCGATTACTGCTAGTACAATTCCGATAACCAGGAGAACAACACCAATCATTCTGCTCTTTCCACTTCCAAAGTAGGCTGTAAGAATGCCAAGCAGAAGAAGCGAAAGTGCCAGAAGAGCCAATATCACAAGCAAAAAAATGCTCCAGTTCCATGGATTCCAAGGTATCATCGAAGCACCTCAAAGTTTTATTCCAGTAAGCGTCTTTGTATCAATAACCCCGTCTATGGTCCTTATCTTCTCTATCACTACTTCTCCTATCTCTGTAAAGTCTTTCATATCAAGTTTCACTATAATATCATATTCACCAAAAAGCGGGTGAGCTTCTACTACGCCATTTATTTTCAACACTTTATTATATACTTCATGTTCCTTTCCGGGAACAGTACTTATCAGAACAAAGGCTATTGACAATTTAACACCACTAATAGCTAAATCCTATGCTCTTAATAAATTTTGTGATATCCTCAGTCTCCTTGTATTAAAAAATGCGGATACAAATGGATAAATTCCAGTAGTTAATTAGCCAGTGTGCAGATAACCGAAATATTCCACAGCATCCAGGGCGAGGGCACTCTGATGGGCATCCCCATGCTATTCGTAAGAACGAATACATGCAACCTTAGATGCGCATGGTGCGATACAGAGTATTCATTTTACAATGGAAAGGAAATCGATCTAACGGACTTATCTGAAATTGTCAGTAACAGCAATGAAAAATGGGTGTGCTTCACGGGTGGGGAACCGCTTGTGCAGCGTGAGGCTCTGGAATTCGTAAATATATGCCTGGATGCAGGAAAGAGCGTTCTAATTGAGACAAACGGCACAGTTCCTGTAGATCGCTATACCTTTTCTGATCATATCGTAATCGATATGGATGTTAAGCCACCGTCTGCCGGGGTTAAAAAACCATTTCTCTATAAAAATTTAAATTTTCTCAGAGATCAGGATTATATAAAAATAGTTATAGCCGACGATGGGGATCTTGCTTTCGCAATAGATTTTGCCAGGAAAGCTGACAGTCGCCTGAATATTATCATGCAGCCTGCATGGGGAACTGACATAAAGATGATTGCCGATTCCATTGTGGGAACTGGATTGAACGTGAGGGTGTTGCCACAGCTCCACAAGATCATATACGGGGATAAAAAAGGGGTTTAAAACTACCGTTTACGTCTGAAGCAAAATTAAAATTACGGATCGTTTGATCACGAAAGCCGCTGATCTTGCGATGTGGATGGAGTGCGAAGGGTTTATTAGAAATAACGATGTTCATATGTCAGTACTGTGGCGAACGGGAATTCAAGCCTGATAATCCACCTGAAAGGGATCGTTGAACATCGATTTAGGCCTCCGGATCGGTGAAGCAGGAACCTCAAATCGTTTGCGATTGAGATGATATCGGAGAACGACAGTAATATATCGTTAAAAGATATAATGAAGCATGAAAATGACAGTGGCACATACACCGGATCCTGATGATTCCTTCATGTTTTATGCCATGTTTGAAGGAAAAATAGAAGTGCATTTTGATTATGAGCAGGTTATAAAGGATATAGAAACCCTGAACAAGGAGGCAAAAGACGGTCTTTACGATGTAACTGCACTCTCTGCAAATGGATATATAAATGTAAGTGACAGATATTTTTTAACCAGATCGGGAGCAAGTTTTGGAATAAACTACGGGCCTATTGTGGTCTCAAAGAAACAGATAGATCTGAGCCAGTCGATCATGGGCGTACCTGGCTTCATGACATCATCGTATCTGCTGTACCGCATGTTCGGCCCTGAAGCAAAAGAATACAGGGAAGTGCGGTTTGACCTAATACCTGAGGAAATAATGAACGGAAACATAGATGCAGGTATTCTGATACATGATGAACAGTTAACATTCCAAAAAAGAGGCCTTATAAAAATTTTTGATATTTATGAAGAATGGAAGAAATATGCGGGATCCCTTCCTGTACCGCTCGGGTTTAATGCTATAGCAAAACAGGTCGGAAATGAAAACATCAAGAATTTTGAAGATGATTTTGAAAGATCAATAAGATATGCGATGGCCCACGAAGATGAGGCAGTAAAATATGCTATGAAATATGCCAGATACAACGATTTCAGTCTTGAGAAGAAATTCGTGAGGATGTATGTAAACTACCTCTCAATAGATTTTGGCGATGTGGGAAGGCGTTCACTTGATCTTTATTACAAGAGAGCATACGAAAAAGGTCTGATAAAGAAATTCTCGCCGGAAATAGTCTGATCCTTTACTGTATTTTTATACAGCACACTGGAATTGTTAATTTTACCATATATTTTTGATCTGGCTTGAACCCAATTCTGTCAGTAATTATTATCATAAGAATCAGTATAAAAATAAATTGATTATAAAGAATGGAATCCGGAAACATGGAAAACGGAAAAATAAATAATGATGTAGAATGGATGAGAATAAACGATCAGATAAACACCCTTTTTGAATCAACCTGGCCAATACCCAATGGTATGACCTATAATTCATACATAATAAAGGGAAGTTCCGGAATAGCCATTCTTGATGGCTCTGATGATTACTATTCTGATGATTATATAGATAAGGTTAAGGAGATCGTAGGGGACCTCAAAAAAATTAAGTATATTATAATAAACCATCTTGAACCGGATCATCAGAGTTCCACCCCAAGGCTGCTCGACCTTTCACCGGATGCTAAAATTGTTATCTCTAAAAACGGGCCAAAAATAGCGCAATCATTCTATGATTTTCCGGCTGAAAGGGTTATCGCCGTAAATGATAACGACAGAATAAGCCTTGGAAACAAGACGCTGAAATTTGTTATAGCGCCGTGGCTTCACTGGCCGGAAACCATGATGACTTACGAAGAGGAAGACAAAATACTCTTCACAACCGATGTTTTTGGATCTTATGGATGGGTAAAGGATGGCATGTTTGATGATGAAATCGATCTTGAAAAATACAGGGACGAAGCAAAAAGATATTATATCAACATTATAGGAAAATACAACAAGTATACGCTTTCAGCGATTGAAAAAATAAAGGACCTTGACATACGTGTCATAGCTCCGTCGCATGGCCCGATCTACAGGAAATACATCAGCCAGATCATAGAGAACTATAAGGAATGGGCTAACCCTAAGCTGAAAGGTATTTCGATAATATACGCATCAATGTACGGTCATATGAATGTAATAGTGGATATGATTGAAAGAAGGCTTACTGAAAAAGGTATACCCGTTAAAAAGATTGATCTTGTAGTGGTTCATCCATCATACGTGCTTTCTGAAACAAATGAGACATCGCTTTTCGTATTCGGTATTCCAACATATGATGCATCCATATTTATGCCATTGCAGAACATGATATATGTATTTAAGACGAAAGATCTTGGTCATCACAGGCCTGCGGCTATTATAAATACGTACGGGTGGACGCCGATAATCGACATGGCCAGAGAAACACTAAAAAGCGCAGGATTCGAAGTAATGGAACCAGCCATATCCATAAAGGCAAGCCCGAGGGGGAAAGATGCTGAGCGCCTGGATGAACTTGTGGATAAGATAATAGAAAAATACGCTTCGATTAACGGAAGCGATGGAACGCACTAATATAATACATTTATTTTTAATATCTATATATAAAAATTTAACTCCCCCTTTAAGACGGGTTTAATGCCAGTTCTTGATCTTTAACCGGGAAGAAATATCGTAACTTAAAGGAGGGTACCCGGTTAATCAATGAATTCATAATCAACTATCTCTTTTACATTATTCCTTATAGCGCGTGAAATGAAGCAGTATTTCTCAGCCAGTTCCATAGCACGCGGTATCTTTTCCCTGTCCTCTTCCCTGACCTTCATCATAACATGAACTTCTATTGATTCAAACCGGAATCCTTTCTCAGGAGATGGCCCTAGAGTTGCATGAACCCGGCTTTCCCATTTTTGAAGGTCTATATTCATCCTGTCCTTGAACTCAAGGAAAGTTGTCAGAAGGCAGGATGCCAGGATGCTTGGGAACAAGTTTTCCGGCGATAGCTGGTTATCCGGGCCCCCAAACTCCTTAGGAGAATCTACCTCAAGTTCTATATTATTTGCAACTATTTTTGTTCGCCTATCTCCTATCCAGTTGACCTGCGAATTATATTCATACATAGATGAAAAACGGTATCTTGTATATAATATCAACGATCTGGATTAAAATATGAACTGGATCGAACGTTCTTCCAATCGACAATATTCCAGATATGTCTAGGCGATGGATAATATATCTGAATGACGGCCTGTCCCTTTAGTTAAATCATCATGACAGTGTGAGAGTCGGAGAGGCAGGCGATCGATTCCTTGGCCTGAGAATCCTTTCAATATATAACATACCGTATCAGTTCAAACTTGAAGCGGGTCCGAGGGGATTTGGACCCCTGACCTATGGATTAAGAGTCCATCGCTCTACCTAGCTAAGCTACGGACCCACACAGCACAAAATCTCAAAATCTGTAGCATTGAAATTGATGCCGGAGGTATTGCCCAAATCATACTGCACAATAAAAACTTTATCATAGGTATTTTTAGAAAACTGAGTTTCGTTGACCAAATTTTAGAAAGAATGCGAGTTATCAGAATTTTCGGTATTTCTGATTTATTTTGAGAAACCGCTTTTATCAACCAAAGATTCTAAAATTAGCAAGATTCATTTCACTGTTCTATATTCTCTTGGAATTCTCTTGATAAGAATTCCCTGACTCTGTTTCTGAATACCTCAAGAGTACTGTCATTCACTATCATGTAATCGGCAAGAGCTATGACATTTCCTATTCCCCATGAAAGTTCCCTGTTATCTCTTTCAATGAGTTCTTTTTCTGATCTGATATCATCTATCCTGTCCCTTTTAAGGATTCTCTCCAGCCTTGTTTTACGGTTTGCGAAAATTGCAACTACGGAAATAGTGGATTCGATTTTTTTGAAGTACTGAAGTTCCTCATAGTTCCTGAGACCGTCTATAACTGTTTTACTGTTGTCCGTTACCTTTTCCATGGTCCTCTTTGCCCATATATCCATTCCATGTTTTTTCCTTTCATCGGATGCAAATTGTCCTATTGCTTTATCTGTCATTTCGATCCCATTTGCAATCACGAACTCCTTTACCGTATTTCCCATATGGAGATCTTTAAATCCTGCTTCTTTTGCTATGTTTACAAATTCGTCTTTTCCGGATCCGGGCATTCCAGTAACTATTATCATTTCCGTAGCACATCGAATATCATATAATGAAACTTGCGGATCAAAGCCTGAATACAATGAATCCGGTATAAGGTATCAAATTCAAAGGTATAATTATAAGATAATCTATCAAAATATGAGATCACTATTAAGTATTTTATTTAATATATAAAGTTGATAATTATGTTTATTCATTTCTATATTAAAAACCAAAAACGCCGTACCTGAGCTTTGGCAGAGCTGACGAATGTTGTTACACACAATATCAATTATTTTTTCGTAATAAATACGGTTAAACCTAAATAATAAGGCCGAACATGAAAGTGTATGTTAAGCATTTAACAAATCTTTTATATTTATAGCCAATGCCGTACTGGATACTGATGAAAACTTACATAAAGGTCTCGTTTTCAAGTGAGGGTGCAAGGCCGAGCGAGGTTATAAACAGACTTCGTTCTCTTGGCTTTAAACCGATCATTGGTGAACACGACATGGTATACGAGTGGGATAACGGAACCACACTGGAAGATACGATTTGGTTTGCAGACAAAATACATGCAACACTTGCCGGTTATAATATCCGATTTGAGATTGAAACCGTTAATGATTAAGTGTGAACCTTCTTATATCCCCGCAGTTTGCACACGTTACTGTTATTAGTTTTCTTTTTATTCTTATTTTTGGGTTTATGTAAGGTTTTTTGCATTTCTTGCAGTACATTCTCTTTATATCTGGAGGGAGAGTGATATCCATTCTTTTCGCTATATTTTCCATTATGATTATATATCTTTCATTTCCTGTAGCGATCGAAAGATTGAACAGATAATAAATTCGTTTCCTCGCAATAGCCTCAACCTGTTTCTTTGTTAACAATGTGGCATAATCATTATTACTTTCATAACAATTTCCATCGATGATAAAGTTAGTAGCCATGGATGTTGATGGCACTCTTACAGACAAAAAAAGAAGGATATCAACCAAGGCAATTGAATCCATCAGGAAAGCTGAAAACAGAGGCGTTACTGTATCGCTCCTAAGCGGAAATGTTATTCCAGTTGTATACTCACTGAAGGTTTTCATAGGCATTAACGGGCCGGTGTTCGGAGAAAACGGAGGGGTGATGTTCGATAATGATAATTCCATACGCACCTTTTTCCCGGCGGATAAAACAAATGCCTTTCTTAATGAGATGTCAAAGAAAACCTCTATGAGGCCAATATTCACGAATAAATGGAGAGAAGCTTCTACAGGGTTCGACATAGATGAGAAGGATGTTGAATTTGTAAGGGCAGAAGCAGAGAAAAGGGGCCTTGTGATCTTTAACAGCGGTTATTCATGGCATCTCATGAATAAGGGTGAGGACAAGGCTTTTGCTGTTTCTGTCCTGATGAAAAAATTCAATATTGGTTACAGTGAAACACTGGTTATTGGAGATTCTGAAAATGATCTTCCAATGTTCGAATTACCCGTGCACAGAGCTTCACCTGCAAACTGCACCGATTCCATCAGAAAAAAGAGCGAGTATGTTTCAGAATTCTCTTATGGCGATGAAATTCAGGATGTTTTCACACATTATGGCCTCATTTGAAAACGTACGATAAAATTTCAACTACCGGTTGCACGAATATTGGTGTGATCGCTTCATTCAGTGAAATTCAATTCTTAAATGAAATTAATTTGACTGGATAGCTATATCATGAAAGAAATAAATCCCGCATTAATAGGCCATATAGATTCCGTTAGGTGTGCTGCTTGTCCTATCGATCATAACTGTACCGTGAATATCTAAATTTAACGACCGTACAGAAGTTCCGGTAATCCTTGATATATCCACAAATATTAATATAAAAAAAGCGTACATTATAGCATGGAACATTATAAAGGAGTTTTTACACCCGTCATATCTCCTGTAAAGGATGGCAAACCTGATAAGGAAGCTATAGAGAAAGTCGTTGAATTCCAGCAGAGTATAAAATCAGACGGGATTCTCTCGATGGGGTCCACAGGAATGTTCCCCATGTTCTCAGTAAAACAGCACAAAGAAATGCTGAAAGTTTATTCGGAGAATAGGGGTAAATTGAAATTCTTTTCCGGCGTGAGCAAAAATTCGTTTGAAGATACCGTTGAAATAGCGGCTTATGCTAAAGACCTTGGGTCGGATGCCCTTGTTCTCATGACCCCGTATTATACAAAGATGAACCAGGAATCAATATTCCGGTACTATGAAGAGTTTCTCAAAAAGTTTGACGGCGATCTGATACTTTACAATTTTCCGTCAATGAGCGGTAACAGCTTGCTGCCAGAAACGATATTACAGCTTGCAGAACAGTTCGACAGCATCAAGGGAATAAAGGATAGCAGTTCGGATTTCAGCAATTTTTCTTTTTTGGTTTCGCTTTTAAAGGGAAAAATATCAATATTCCAGGGAAACGATGGAATCCTCCTGCCATCTTTAATGATGGGCGCGTCAGGTACGATAGGAGCGCTTTCAAATTTCTCTGATATTCCCAGAAAACTTTATGACTATTTTCAATCAGGGGATATTGTTATGGCGAATCATTATTCCATAATTATTCAGAAGCTGAAGGATCTTGCCAATAGCAGGCCGTCTCCCACAATTTACAACTGCCTGTTCTATTCACTCGTTTTTAAGAAACAGGGATGCGGGCTTCAATTCCCGGTGCAGAACCTCAAAAATGAAGAATTAGAAAAAATCATCGAAAAATATAATGAAATACTGGATATGGAATAAAATAAAGGTACGTATAAACGATGGTTTCAGCAAAAATTCAGCCATCCAATTGCGACACATACGTTAAAGTATATTCAGACTTGACTTCCATTTTCAACATTATGATATTTCTATATTAATAAAATAAAAACACATGTTATCGTTTCAAATGAAATTTCAAATGCTCCGGTCGGGATTTGGACCCGAGTCGGGGGATTGAGAGTCCCTAATGCTTGGCCGGACTACACCACCGGAGCTTGCAGGTGATTTCTTTAATACATTTATTCTTTTTCATATCATGGATCTTTCTTATTTAAATGGCCGAATATACCGTCATCGATTCAAAACATTATTGATTATCTTTCCTTGTGCCCAATGACCCTGTTCTTCTGGCATAAAATGACGGTTTTTCAACATATTTTCGCATAATTACGTTCTAAATTTGTTTTCCTTTATGCTTTTACTCATGATTGATCCCATGGTTTTGCACTTACGCCAATGGATATCCGGCAACAGCTCTTTGATCTTCAAGCGCATATTGCTGGGCATGAATCCGTATCGCCCTCACAGCCCTGGAACGCTTTCAATAAATTACAGAAATAAGTAATAATGCATTACCATCTGAACCTCCATATAACGATGATTTCATTTCAATTTAGCCAAGATAAGGAAATTAGTATTGCATCATGAAACCCCATATTGGATACAATAAAATTTATGGCTTTACCCTAAAATTTTTGAAAAATATATAAATATTTTTTCCATTCACTCGCCAAGTATCTCTTTTGCTGCTTTAATTGGAACAACACAGATCATTTTTGTGTTTTCTATTGCATCCATCCCGTGATCTATATT
>JAVRLU010000006.1:0-40319 GCA_031961165.1 Thermoplasmataceae archaeon | reverse complement strand
GATGAATGCGCAAAATTCGGAACTCCCGTTATCAAGAAGAACGAGTACAGGCATGTGGATTCCATAAAGGTTTCAATGCCGGAAAAGCATGATCCGGTATATGCGCCAAAGCCGGCAAAGCCAAGGCCGAGACGGAATGACGATAACATGGAAATAGTGGAAGATTACGCTGAACTGATAAAAAATGCACGGGAACGCCTTGCAATGTCCCAGACCGATCTTGCCTCCAAGATTTTTGAAAGGAAAAACGTGATATCAAGCATAGAAAGGGGTGATCTCATGCCGGATATCAAGACGGCCAGGAAGCTTGAGAAGATACTCGGGATAAAGCTCCTTGAAGCGGAATGAAATATCGTTTCTATCTGTCCGATTAAAAAATATGTCGGACAGCAGAAACATGCGAGATATACACAATCATATGTATTATCCTATATTAAGCCATAATGTGCGTTTTCCTGATGCATTATTTAAAATCGTTATATATTAAAATACAATTTAAACATTTTCTACAGAAAAAGCTTATATAACCGTCTTTTTTATTAGATACTGGGTAAGGAACTTGAGAATAGAAATAGGGCAAAGAGTAGATATTGAGGTAGATAGGGAAGATGTAGAGAGAGTCTCAAAAGGGTCTATAATAGCGACCTGGTACAATATGGGCATACCCATATATATTGAGCTTTTCGTTAATAAGAGTCTTATTTCTGAAATCCGGAAGATGTTCGAGAACAATAATAGGAAGACTGCCCTGATTTCTATTACAAGAATCTCGAAATCCAAGTATGTAGTGGAGCCCACTGTTGTGGTGTTAAATAAACAAAGGAGGGATATAACCCCCATCTGATCATTTTTATTTATAGCTGTAAAAGCCGCGTTTTGTTTTTTTGCCTAAATATTTTGCTTCAACCAATCTTTTTATTGTCTGCGATGTTATATAATGATCCCCGTAACTGTCCCTGAGTATGTCCATAACGTCTTTAACAACATCGAGCCCGATCATGTCAGCCAGCTCAAAGGGCCCCATCGGCATCCCGGCCCCCTTCTTCATGGCCTTGTCTATTTCCTCTGCAGAAGCCACATTTTCATCAAGCATTTTTCCTGCATCGTTAATCATGGGTATCAGCAGCCTGTTGACTATGAATCCCTCCCTTTCCTTTACCTTTACAGGAACCATTTTTTCCCTGTGATTCTGAAGCGATGAAAGAAATGCTATGTTCTCATTCACGATCTCGTTTCCAGTCAACAGGGATGGAACGACCTCAACGAGGGGAAGAAGGTACGGGGGATTGAAGAAGTGGTTTATCAGCATTCTTTCAGGATGGCTGATTGAGGAAGACAGCTTCGTTATGCTGAGAGAGGATGTATTTGAGGCCACGATTGCATCTTCCCTCAGAATCCCTGAAAGGTTTGCAAAAACATCCTGCTTAACCTCCTCATTCTCGAACACAGCCTCAACCACGTAATCGCAGTCAGCAAGATCGGAATAATCATCCGTAAGCTTTATCCTTCTTTCGATATCGGATGCCCTGAATCCGGATGCAAGTTTCTTCCTGATCGTATTCTTCTGGTTTTCGTCAAGGGATACCCCGTAGCTTTCGATTTTTGAGATCTCCTTTTCCGGTTTTTCAGTGAGTATCTTTTCATAGCTGCTGGCAACCTTTTTTATATTTTCAAGCCCCCTTTTTGCCAGGTCCATATTCTGGTCCTTCAATATCACGTCATGGCCATTGAAGGCGAAAACTTCTGCTATCGATGATCCCATTGTGCCTGCACCAACCACGCCAACTTTCTTAATTTCCATGCCTTACCATTGCAAATACGTAAATTAAACTTTCAGAACGTTCTTAAAACGTATCGTTGCCGAATCTGACGATAACCGTTGCAATATCCCGGTTCCTCTGAATATATCACCCGAAAAATATGAGTTCCTCACCGGGAAACCCATGATCGATGGGTTAAATGATGGATCGCACAGCGATTTACTGTATAAATTCAGGCATATTCATCTGCTTATAGACATTTTATCGCATACCTGCAGGAAATATTTATATACAGATTTTTAGTAAATACCATGTCTAGAGATGTCCAACAAAAAAATAGACGAACTTTTGAAGGACGAAATAGCCTCGTCCGAAGATATGGATAGGTTAGTCTTTGATGATGCGAAAAAAAGCAGGAGATCAAGGGACAATCCTCGTTCTGTCCCTAGGAAATAAGGTGGTTTCCCTAATATTGGAAAGTCCGAGAATGATCATGACAAGTCTTTCAAGGCCAAGGCCCCAGCCAGCATGCGGGGGCATGCCGTACTTAAATGATTGAATATAAAATTGAAAAGATTCAACATTCAAACCTTTTTCTCTAAACCTTTTTTCAAGCATATCCGGATCATGCACCCTCTGCGCTCCAGACGTTACCTCGATCTCATGGTACTGCAAATCGAAGGAATTGGTCACTTCCGGATCATCACTTTTCGGCATCGTGTAAAAAGGCCTCAGGGACGAGGGCCATTCTGTTATGAAATAAAATCCGTTGAATTTTCCCCCTATTATCCTCAGCTGTTCAGGGGAGAAGTCACCGCCAAATTCCATGCTTTCGCCCTTGCTTTCAAGATACGATATTGCATCCCTGTATGTTATTCTGGGAAACGGCACATCAGGAACGCTTATACTTATGCCGGCTTCAGAAAGGTGCGTACCTTCTGCCCTGTTTAGTTCTTCGATTCCAGATTTTACGGCATTTTCCAGCATAGACATTGCATCCTCATGATTGGCGAAGCTCATCTCGATATCTATTGACGTGAATTCATTCAGATGCCTTGTTGTGTTGTGCTCCTCGGCCCTGAATGCCGGGCCAACCTCAAAAACGCGGTCGAATCCTGAGGACATAAGTATCTCCTTGTAAAGCTGGGGGCTCTGGTTAAGGTAGGCATCCTTTTCAAAGTACCTGACAGGAAAGAGATCGGCCCCGCCTTCGGTAGCGGCTGCCACAATCTTCGGCGTGTGGACCTCAGTGAATCCGTTTGAATTAAGGTATTTCCTGATACCCCACAGGACATGGCTCTCGGCCCTGAATATCATCAGATTCTGGGGCTTTCTCAGGTCCATGAACCTGTTGTTGAGCCTTGTTTCAAGATCCGACTGTACGGGATCGATGACGGGAAGTGGCAAGGGAGCCAGGGAATTATTGAGTATTTCGAGATCCGTTCCGTTCACTTCAATACCTGATTTGCTTATGCTCTTCCTGTTCAGCGTTCCGGCAACCGAAACAACGGATTCCCTGGCAAGCGCCCTGAGAACCGTTGCAGTTTCGCCGCTGTTCCTGAATGTAACCTGTACCGTTCCGGTGTTATCCCTGACTATCATAAATGAAACGTTCTTGAGGATCCTTACATCCTGCACCCATCCCTTTATTATGACCTGGCTTCCGTCAGGCAGCGCTTTAAGATCAACGGCATAATTTCTCTGCATGGATTTCGATATGTGTAACTGTATTAAATTATTTTTATTCTGCAAATGATTCAAATTTTAATGGAAACGTGATATACTGTGGTTATCCAAAGCCATCACTTTGGTTTCACAACACCGCCAGACGGTATTCCGGGCGTCTTGAAGCTGAACAGGGATCTAAAGCCCCCGATCTTCCTTCTTTTATCGGTCTCCCTGAGCCTGACAAAGAGCAAAGAGGACAGGAATCTTCCTGCTGATATTATCATATACGTTACCAGGAGCCCCTCACGGAGGCCATGAACGTTTATCATATACTGGAGCAGGTAGCCGCCTGTTAGCGCACCGATCAGGTATACGATGCCGTTTGTCCCGTTCATTATTGAAAGAAATTCGCCCCGCCTGTTTTCCGGCACTATGTCAAGCAAATACGAATTCATGACAACATTCTGTATTGCACCGGCAATCCCGCTGTAGACCTCTATGCCCAGAAAATCGTAGATCGTGTTCGAGATAGCGTAAAACACCGGTATGAAGCCAAGCATGATCCTGTTTGCGAATATAACCGGCGGCCTGTATAAACTGTCAATCCTCCTTCCGATCAAATACTGAACGATGACTCCGGAAGAAAGGGAAACAGATGTCAGCACCGAAACTACCGATAAATCGAAATGCATTACGAGTACAATTGTCATGGGAAAAACAGGCCATGCCATGGACCAGAAGAAACCCTGGGTATTCATTGCGATAAAATAATCAAAAAAATTCCTGTTTTTCCTTATATCACTGAATGATGCATGCCGTCTTTCCCTTCCTTCCGCTGGCCTTTTCTCCCTTACCATTGAAAATAATACCGCTGACAGGACATAGGAAAAGGCCGCCATGGAAAACGGGACTATTATAAGGCTCCTGCTGGCATTGCGCAGGTAAACAGCCAGGAATACCAGGGATATTATTGCCCCTGCAGACCCGAAGTTGTTTATGACGGAAAGAAAATGCCCCCTGGTTGACATATCTTCCACATCCGCTATGAGCGAGAGCAAATTCACGCTGATCATGGCACCAGTCAGCGAAATAAGCGCATATACTGCGATGAGCCCTACCGGTGTTTTTACGAAGACCATCATGAACCACAGTATTGCCAGGGAAGCGCTTCCGGCTATGAGAAAGGGGACCCTTTTGCCGGTAATATCGCTGATCCTGCCCCAGATCAGCTGCCCGCCGTTGCTGAGGGCATTTGATGTAGACTGGAGCCACCCCATTTCCACGGCCGTTGCACCTATCATTACGCCATACACACCGACGAATGAAGAAGCGGCAGTGGCACCCAGAGATATGATAAAATAACGGATCATTATCAGAATCCGGTTCTTCATGTGCCCTCTTTCAGGTGAAATCTGAGTCCGTATTAATTCTTATTCTTCTTCGACGAATTTCGCAATTTTCAGTATGCCGTAAACGATGCAAAACTTATTCGAAAAATTATATAAACCATCAAATCCACATATCTGGATTATGGATTAATTTAAAAATTATACATATTTTACGGCAATCGTCGATTTTAACACTATATAAAGCTTTTCTACGTGTACGAATAAATTTAAATATATTCCCATGGCAGTAGCTTGATCCGCTACAACATGAAAAGTTCATGATAATGGCTTTTTTGCTCTGTAGATTTATTACTAAAGAATAAGTAAAAACAAAAAAAGTTTAAATACAGATACGAATGTAGTTAAAGGTAGGGGAAAAAAATGGCTATTGAGGAAGAAGCTCCAAAGAGATGTCCTGAATGCCATTCAGAACATTTGATCAGGGATTATGAACATGGCGAACTGATATGTGGAGACTGCGGGGCCGTGATTGAGGATTCTTTTATAGATCAGGGCCCGGAATGGCGCGCTTTTGATTCTGATCAGGATGAACGGCGGGCAAGGACCGGATCGCCGATGACATACCTGAGCCATGATAAGGGATTAGCGACCGAGATATCGTGGTCAAACAAGGATTATTACGGGAAGCGGATACCTCACAAGAACAGGGCCCAGATATACAGGGTACGGAAATGGCACCAGAGAATAAGGGTTTCCAATGCCGCTGAAAGGAACCTGTCACTGGCGCTGCAGCTGCTGAACGACAACGGCGCAAAGCTCGGCATCCCCAAGGATATAAAGGAGACGGCAGCACTGATATACCGCAAGGCTGTTGAGAAGAACCTGATAAGGGGAAGAAGCATCGAGAGCATCGTATGCGCCTCAATTTATGCCGCATGCAGGAAGGTGAACATCCCGAGAACGCTTGATGAAATAGCCAAGGCATCAGAGGTAAACAAGAAGAAAATCGGAAAAGCCTACAGGCATCTTGCCAAGGAACTTGACCTTAACCTTAAGCCTACAACCCCGTTTTCTTACATTGCGCAGTTCTGCAATAAACTCGACCTTGACAAGCAGGCAATAATGATAAGCGAGGATATTGTGAGGAAATCGATCAGCATGGGAATTTCATCAGGAAAGGGGCCGACCGGAATAGCTGCAGCATCGATCTATATATCATCGGTCATGGTCGGCAAGCCAAGGACACAGAAGGAGATCGCAAGGGTTTCAGGCGTAACCGAAGTAACGATCAGGAACCGTTACAAGGAGATAAGCAAGGCCCTGAATATTTCAATATCCGATTGAAAATGGTTAAAATATACGTAATAGATAACGGCGGGCAGTGGACTCACAGGGAGTGGAGGGTCCTCAGGGAACTCGGCGTCGAGACTGCAATAGTCTCAAACGATGCCGATTCCCGCGATATCGATGACGCAGATGGCATTGTGCTTTCAGGCGGGGCGGCAAACATCGATGAGGAACTTGACCGGCTGGGGAATGTCGGCAGATTCATAGACGATCACGATTACCCTATTCTCGGGATATGCGTCGGGGCCCAGTTCATTGCATTGCATTACGGTGCAGATGTAGTAAAGGCAAAGCATCCGGAGTTCGGGAAAACTGAAGTGAAGGTGTTCAGGAGCGAGAATATCCTGGAAGGCGTTCCCGGGAAAATAAACGTCTGGGAAAACCATAACGATGAAATAATAAACCTGCCGGATAACTTTGCTTTAATGGCAAGTTCGGATACGTGCACAGTTCAGGCATTTTACCATAAGGACCGCCCGATATTCGCCGTGCAGTTCCATCCTGAGGTCGAAAATACTGAATTTGGGAGAAACATCTTTAAAAACTTTATAAAAATATGCGAGAAAAAGAATGAAGGCATTAACATTTACGATAAGTAAGCCATACCGGACGGTATACCGGAACGTAAAGACCCATGGCATAATACGATATATACCACCGGTTTCAAGGGCATGACGCCTGATCGATGAAATACCCGGGTGACGCTATGCGATACCGCTGGAACGTATCTGCCGATGCTGTCCTTAATAAAACGGAATAATGGATAAATAGGGAGGTAAGAGAATGCTGGCAACAGACCTTAAGAATCTTCCGGTTTATACGAACAGGGGAGACCTGCTTGGAAAAGTTGATGATGTCATAATCGATTTCGACAAGGACACCATACACGGCATATTCCTGTCGAAAACAAACGGGAAACTTGTAAAAAATGGGGAACCAATGTCGATACCGCTAAATTATATAAAGGCAATCGGCGATATCATTATACTGAAGGCATTCCCGGACCTCACACGCTGAGATCAGTCGTGGAGAAAGTATGCGTAATCGTCGGAATCATAGAAGTTGACGTAGCCGTACCTCTCAAGCTGCGAAATGCCGCGGTAACCCGCTGACAGCGGCTCTATTATGCCCTCATCCACATTCCCGTCCGGCCTGTATACCCTGAACGGCCTTGATCCCTCAGGGCACCAGTTTATTATCTTTGTTTTTTCCTTCATCTCCGTGCCGTCGTAAACGTAACCGTTTTCAGTTTTCACAAGGTAGCACAGGTCCTTGAGCCTGAAGCGGTCACCCTGCTTCAGGGAATCTGCGTCCTTTGCTGAAATGAATACCGATCCTCTCACATCGTAGACACGGTTGCCATAATTCCTGAATGTTGGATGAAACGGCAAGTACGATTTCATGTCAGGGGCGCCCTTCAGCGTTATCTTCTGCGGATTCTGCACGAATGAGAACCTGTATGCATGCGGATCGATAAGCTCCCTGTTTATCGAATTGAATATTTCCCATGAAAATTCCGCATCAATCTCCCTCAACCCGGAATTTATCCAGTACCTCCTGAATGTCTCTGGCAGATACCCCCTCCTCTCCATTGCCCTGACCGTTCCTAATCTTATGTCGCTCCATGAATCGTAAAGTCCGGATCTTATGCCCTTCTTCATTGCCGATGTTTTGAGTATAGTGCCTGGAATCCTGACCATGCCGTAATGGTAGTAATATGGCCGTTTCCATCCGTTGTACTCGAATATGTATCTCTGTTTCTCGGTATTTGTCAGCTGGTCCTTCCCCCTCAGCACATGGGTAAGGCCGAGAAGGTGATCATCGATGGCCACGCTAAAACTCATCATGGGGTAAACATGGTAACGATCGCCTGTTCTTGGATGTTTTTCATCTATTATCCTGAAGGCTATCCAGTCCCTTACTGACGGATTCGGGTGATTCAGGTCGGTTTTCACGACGGCTATTGCCTCTCCCGGGGCGAATCTTCCCTCGATCATGCCATCGAAAAGTTCCATGTTCTTCTCGGGGCTGTTCCCACGGTCTGGAACCGGTATCGAGGCAAGCTTGCTCTTCCTGAAATCATCCTTTTCACAGCGGCATATGTAAATCTTCCCCATCTCTATGAGTTTTCTGGCTTCATCATAGTATATATCGAACCTATCGCTTTGGATAACTATTTTCGTTACATTTACGCCGATCCATTTCAGGTCTTCAGGTATCATCCTGTATGCATCGGGATCTATGTTCAGCGGATTCGTATCCTCAAGCCTGAGTATAAGTTCCCCGCCGTACCTTTTCACATACTCGTCATTTAGAATCGCCATCCTTGTATGCCCTATGTGCAGCGGGCCTGATGGTGATGGCGCAAGCCTCATAACAACCGATCCCATGACCCCTTCCAGATCGGGAAGCCGGTGTTCCTGGACCTTCTTTTCCTTCTTCAGGAGATCGGGATAATCCC
Source organism: Thermoplasmataceae archaeon (assembly GCA_031961165.1). Classification (GTDB taxonomy): domain Archaea; phylum Thermoplasmatota; class Thermoplasmata; order Thermoplasmatales; family Thermoplasmataceae; genus JAVRLS01. The sequence goes on along the minus strand of JAVRLU010000006.1, from coordinate 31,734 downwards.
TTGCAATGATATCCGATATCTGATCGAGTGAAAGGGAGTTTACGTATTCCACCTGTAACTTTGCAGTCTCTATGGCCTCCTTTGGCGATTTTCGTAATTCCGGGATATCACCCATTGCCTTTCCTATAACTGACTTTATGTCTGCCTTCCCGCCATGTTCAAATGCGTTCTGCAGGGCCCTCTTCTTTATCTCCTCATCGAACAATGAAACACCTCATGAAAATATCAGTTTCCGGATTGGATCGAGTCCATCCTCTGAATTGACCGTTATTGCAATATCCTCAACGATCTTCTCGCTAATATCCCTCTTTGTCTGTACCCTGACAACCCTCGGGTTTATATTTTCCTTAATATGCCTGTAAAGATGATTCTGGACTTCCGCCGGATAGAGTGACGATTCGCTGTAATCGAAAAGGAAAATTATTGTTCCGTTTATGTCCTTAAGGGCCAGTATGGCATTCTTCTCTATATCATTCATACCGGAAAAATCCCTGTCAAGTATGCCCGGCGTGTCTATGATCTGCACCTTGTTCCCGTTGCTCTCAGCGTATCCGATCATTATTGACTTTGTTGTGAACGGGTACGGGGCGATCTTCGGTGTTGCAGTCGTAAGGGCGGTGAGGAGCGAGCTCTTTCCAACATTCGGCATTCCGGCTATTATATACGTTTTCATGTCCAGGTTTATCTCCGGTATCCTCTTCATGTAATCACGGCATTTTCCAAGGAAGAGAAGATCATCGTTCAAGCCGTTTACGAGCGAGGAGAAGCGGCCGTAATAAGATCTCATAAGCTCATTTATCTGCCTTATGTCCTGCATCCCCTTGGATTTTCTTATCGTCTGCGTGCTTATCTCCTTGATCTTCTCAGATGTTTTCATTACCCTGGAAAGCGATATCTTGTAATGGTCTATATCGAACATAAGATCGATCAGGTCCTGGTAAAAAGGGTGTATCTTCTCTATCGAGGGAAATTTCTTGACTATCCTGTCCAGATGGGAGCAGCTTATGCTTTCAATAGTCGAAACCTTATCCTGTATCTCCGCCCTGACCTTGTCTGTCTTGTCCCTGTAATAGCCCTCCTCTATCTTTCTTGCGCGGGAAAACGATTTATCTATTAATTCCTGACTCCTCAGGATTGTGTTCATCTTCATCAGCATAAATTATCCTTTCGTTCCTAATGGCAAACTGAATAAATGTTTTCCTATTGTATACAACATTTACGGTTTTTCCGGAGTATTGTTTTATATAGTTAATCAAATCTATGTATAAATGCTTTAATATCAGAATAAAAAATATTTAAGAAAGTTTCGAAATATTTAAATACATCCTTTGCATATACTTTATTGCAATGGATAGCTGCCATGTATTATACATTAAAGGTAGAGAAATGGTCATAAGCATGCATAATGCTGTGAATCTGAGGACAAAGGTATACAGCAAAGATGGCAAGAGGATCGGCAGTATAGTTAAAATTCTCGGGCCCGTATCAAGTCCATACGGTATTGTCGGCCTTGATGGCAGTATTGATCCAGTTGATGAGGTTTACATCAAATAAAGGGTGATTTTATGGTTGAAAATGTGAAAAAGAAAAAAATTGAAGAAATTGACCGGTGCCCGGAATGCGGTTCTACAAATCTTATCAGGGATTATGAACACGGCGAACTGATATGCGGGGAATGCGGCTCAGTTATTGAGGATTCCTTCATCGACCAGGGGCCTGACTGGAGGGCATTCGATTCCGAACAGAACGACAACAGGGCGAGAACAGGATCGCCCATGACATTCACCATACACGATAAAGGTCTCTCAACAGATATCTCATGGAAGAACAAGGATTCCTACGGGAGATCGATACCAACCAGGAACAGGGCCCAGCTTTACAGGCTCAGGAAGTGGCAGAAGAGGATAAAGGTTTCAAATGCAGCCGAGAGGAACCTTTCCCAGGCTCTTCAGGAACTTGAGAGGATGGCTTCAAACCTCAGCATACCGAACGATGTGAGGGAGACTGCTGCAGTTATTTACAGGAAGGCCGTCAAGCAGAACATGATACGCGGCCGCAGCATAGAAGGTGTTGTTGCAGGCGCGCTTTATGCCGCATGCAGGATAACCGATGTCCCAAGGACGCTCGGTGAAATTGCATCGGTGACAAGGGTAAAAAAGAAGGAGATCGGAAGGACATACAGGATAATGAGCAGGTACCTGAAGCTAAACATCATGCCCTCTAAACCGGAGGATTACATAAGCCGTTTCTGTTCAAAGCTGAAGCTCTCGATGGACACAAGGGCAAAATCAATGGAAATACTTAAGCAGGCTGAAAATACCGGGCTTACATCCGGAAAGGGGCCGACAGGTGTAGCAGCTGCTGCAATATACATAGCATCACTTATGACGGGCGAGAGAAGAACCCAGAGGGCTGTTGCCGAGGTTGCCGGCGTGACTGAAGTAACGATAAGGAACCGTTATAAGGAGCTCACAGAAAAGTTATCGCTTAACGTCGAACAGTGAAATCACTTTAAGCGAAACTTCATAACACCTCATGAAATCGTCAGCAGTATTGTTCATTGAGGATAAGCTTAATTTTTTTATTTCTATTTCCAGTTTTCCGTTATTGCACGATACATTCGTGCCGCTGTAATCGTCCGGTACAAGGGAATCCCTTAAAATTTCACATGATCCGTAACCATCGAATGAAAGCTTAACATCGACATAATTGATCATTGAATACCGCCATTATGCAGAGGGCCGGATTCGAACCGGCGAATCCCTTCGGAGGCAGATCTTGAGTCTGCCGCCTTTGACCTGACTCGGCAACCTCTGCCCATATCCGGACAATCCTTTCCGTTATGACTTTAATGTTTATAATTTTTTTATTTTATCTATTATGCCGTATAAATTGTTGCATCTTATGCGAATTTTAGCATCCGAATTTTTCGGCGGATGCCTTGATATAATTATCGAGAGGGCGGACCTTGCATGTATCGACCCGTTCTCATATTCATCTCCAACAGAAACGGTCTGTTTTTCCGATATGCCGTATTTTTCCTGCACCATCCTGATTATCCGATCCTTGCGGGCGGGATCGACCTCCGCATCGCCTTCCGGTATTATGGTCCCATCGGCCAGGGTTCCTATCATATTTGAATGGATCTCGTCAAAGTATCCCTCCTTTCCTATACGGTCTGCAAGCCATGAGATCCCGCCTGAGACAATAACCTGTATTATACCGTTATCATGTATGATTTCCGACATATCCCTCAGGCCCTTTCGCAGGGGTATCTCATCAAGAAGCGACTGCACATCTCTCCTGTTTATTCTCGGATAGCGGGAAAGCCATGCCCTTATGTCGTTTATAAAAAAATCGTAATAGCTTATCATCCCCTTCCTGTAAAGGTTGAAGGCATTGTGGTTGTTTATGCCCAGCCGGTCATGCACATACTGCCAGCTGCTCGGGTTTTCCGTCAGTGTCCCGTCCATGTCAAATATGAATAATGAAAAATCCGATATGCGCATCAGTAAGACCTGCCGAAGACAGCTATCTTCCCGTCTTTCCCGCAGATTATGCACTTTCCGCTATCGTTACGATCGTTCCTGAATCCAAGTGCGGATCTTTCGTACTTTTTCTCGATCAGGTCTGAGCATTCCCTTGAACCGCACCAGTATGCCATGGCAAGGCCCTCCGGGGCGCTCAGGTCATTCTCGGAATTTGCCATGAAGACCCTTTTTTCAAAGTCTTTTCTCGCGTTTTCTGTTATTTTTTCCATGACCTTCTCCATTGCATCGTTAACGCTTTCAACGATCCGGTCCAGGGGTACGGTTTTCTTTCCCCTTATATTCCTCATTGCTATCGTTGCCGTATTGCCGGAAACCTCCTTGACGCCAGTTTCTATCCTTACAGGGACTCCGCGCATCTCCCAGTCATTGAACTTGTAGCCGGGTGTATAATTCTCCCTGTCATCAATTTTTACCCTTATCCCGGAATTCTTCAGTATATCCCCTATCTTCCTGGAATATGCATCGACACCGTCACCCGGAATTGGCACTATGACTACCTGATACGGGGCTATCGCCGGCGGGAGTATGAGGCCGGTATCATCGCCATGAATCCCTATGACAGCGGCAAGCAGCCTTTCACTCATGCCGAATGTTGTCTGGTTCACGTATTCGTACGTCCCATCATCCTTCAGGTATTTTATTCCGTAACTTTTTGCAAAATTGGTTCCGTACTCGTGTATCGTGCCGATCTGCAGGGATCTGTTCGATGGCATTACGGTGTCAAATGCCAGTGTGTACACTGCGCCCGGAAACTTGTCCCATTCAGGCCTGATGTCCTGCATGTATGCAAGGCCTAGGGCCTCCGATATGTTTTTCCATATCCTCCTGTATTCTTCCATCTGCGCCTCGGCATCTTCATAGGATGCGTGTGCCGTGTGCGCCTCAAAAAAGTGTATCTCCCTTATTCGTATGAACGATCTCGTGTGCTTCGTTTCGTACCTGTAAACACTAACTATCTGGTACGCCTTCAGCGGCAGATCCGCATGGGATCTTATCCAGAGCGAGAACATCGGATACATGGCGGATTCGCTTGTTGGCCTCAGGGCAAGATCAACATCAAGCTTCTCCTTTCCGCCCTTTGTAACCCAGTATATTTCATTTTCAAAACCCCTTATGTGCTCGAATTCCACGTTAAGCTGATCCCTTGTTATCAGGACGGGGAAAGAAACCTCCTGGAAATTATTCTTGTCAACTTCCCTTCTTATAATGCCGTCGATGAGCTGCATTATCTTCCATCCATATGGAAGCCAGACGTTCATGCCCTTGACCGGATACCGCTTATCGCTGAGTTCCGAGGAAACAATTATCTCATTGTACCATTCGCTGAAATTCTCCTTCCTGTTTTCCATCTGCCATTTAATTTAAGATATGTATATAACTTTTTATTACTCGAGTTAAGCTGTATTATCAAATGAATTCTCATGATGAGATCCTTCCATAAGGTTTTCCGCAAGAAGCCCCAGGAATGGAGAAAAAATGCAAAATAGAAAAGATCAGTCAATGAAAGGGTTGATGGTTTCGATCAGGATCCTCGCCTGCGACAGCCCGAGATATTTCCTTGTATAGCTGCTGTTGCTGTATTTGTACGTTGTCATAAACTCGCTGTCAGTCTCATCGCGGATCCTGTTCAGGGTATCGTTGAAAGCGATCATGAGGCGATTCGATTCGGCATCCGATAGAACGGGGTTTATGAAGACCTGTATTGGGCTTGTACGGTAAGTGTTCCCGTCAACATATATGCCGTCAGCATTGAAGACTTTCCTTATGGAATAAAGGCCGGCTTTTCCCCCGGGCGTTCCGGTGTCCACGGTTCTTATGAACAGGGGATTCGAAATTATCCTCCTGTACATTCTGTCATTGACAAAAAATTCCCTTTTTGCGTACGTCCTGTTCCTGTAGTCCTTTGAATCCACAAGGACGACCCTGTTTTCTCCGTAATTTTCGTCGATATCATGCTTCTTCAGGTAAAATTCAACTGTTATGCCGGATTTCCTTCTCGATTTAACGTAATATTCGAAAGCGGTTCCTGCCCTGTAGCCGTCGGTCTCCGAAAGAAAATATTCACGGTTCTTCTCCGCAGAGTTTATCTTGAGGGCATTGAATTTGAGTGTACCGATCGGCAGTTCATTCCTCTCAAAGAAGCAGATGATCACATTCGTGCCGGTATTTTTGAATATCTTTTTCTCAAAAATTACGGCTTCACTTATCCTGTAATCCTTGAAAATCGATTTTCTTATCATGTTCGATACCGAATGCCCGAAGAGGAAGTTTGACGGTATTATGTATGCCATATTTCGAATATTATTGCGGGAATCGTTCATCAGGGCCACCTGGTAAAGGTCCTGCAGGCCCCTGTTCTGGCCAGAAAAATATTCCATCTGATACGAGTTTTCCCTGTGTTTTGCAATGTATCCGATGTAAAGGTACGGGGGATTCGTTATGTGGTAAACCGGTTTTTCCCTCTTCATTATGAAATCCGGGAACTCCCTGAGGGTATCCATGACCATGATGTTCTGCCTGGCAATTGTTTCCGGTATTCCATATGAAACCGCATTCTCTACGGATTTTTCAACCATGCTTTCCTGTATGTCGAAGAGGAACATGTTCCTGGTAAAAAAATCCTTCCTTTCAGTAAAAGGTATTTTTTTCAGTATTGGCAGTATAAGGTTGCCCTCCCCTGCAAACATGTCAACCCATATATGTTCTTTTATTATTCCCTCTATCCTCGGCATGATGTATTTGTCAAATATTTCTGTGGAAGTCATGTGGGATCCATATCTTCTTCTTGCGGATTCAGCATCGCCGGCGTCCTTAATTTTCATGAATATCCTTCCCCAACACGAATCCGATTGCGCATATTTGCGGCCCTTCGTTCCTCATTTTAACAGATATGGCTTCATAATTTCCTTCCATTTCCTTGAATATTCCATGAAAAAGGCATAAGGCTGCCACAATCATGTATACGATCTGATAATTTTAAGTTCTCCCATGTTTCAAAATCCTGGAAATGCATTGAAAAATGGTTAACGCTTCGCAATCGATACTACTTTCTATGGCCTGATACCTGTATCCAATTCGGCAGTGAAAGGTTATGCAAATTGTGAAATAGAGTTCTCCCGATAAATATTTCCGGAAAAATTCCGGCAATGGAAAATGCATTCACAGGATCACTGTTCCGGTTACAAAATTTAATGAGAAACTGATCAATACCAGATCATGAATCTCAAAGATATGAATGACAGGGACTTCGTCATAGAAGTTGCAAAACGCATAATTCCCGTAGTATCAATATCGCCTGAATCCGGTGGGGAAGGCGAATCAAAGAGGGCAGATGAGATTATAAAAATACTTAAGGAACTTGGCTATTCAAATTTCCAGCGGTTTGACATTAAGGATAAAAAAGGATACGTAAGATCAAACGTCATACTGAAGGTTGGAAACGCAGAGAAGACACTGTGGCTGATATCGCACATCGATACAGTACCGGTTGGTGATCTTTCACTGTGGAAGCATGATCCATTCAAGGTAACGGTGGAAGGCGACAGGATGTACGGGCGGGGAACAGAAGATGACGGCCAGGCCGTTTTCACGTCACTGCTCATACTCAAGAACCTGAAGCCGGATAAGCTGAAATACAACATCGGCCTCGCTTTCATGGCCGATGAGGAGATGGGAAGCGAGTATGGAATACAGTACGTTATCACAAAGGACGTATTCAAGAATGATGACCTCATAATAGTTCCTGATGCAGGATCAGAGGACGGGCTGACAGTTGAGATATCAGAAAAGAGTATTCTCTGGGTAAAATTCACCGTTGTTGGAAAGCAGAGCCATGCATCAACTCCGGATGAGGGCATCAACACGCTCAGGGAAAGTTCCCGCTTCATACTTATGCTTGATGAAAAACTGCATTCAAAGTACACGCTGGAGAACAACCTTTACAGGCCTCAAAAATCAACCTTCGAACCAACGAAGCACGAGAAGAATGTCGACAACATAAACACGATCCCGGGACTTGAGGTGTTTTACCTTGACAGCAGGGTGCTCCCGGAATACAAGCTGGATAACGTAATCAAGGATATAGAAGATGCAATAAACAGTTTCGAAGCCAGCAGCAGGGCAACAATAAAATATGAAATTGTGCAGAAGGAGCAGTCCCCGATGCCAACTGACACAAATTCTGAAGTCGTAAGAAAACTCCTGTCATCCATAAAGAAAATAAAGGGAAAGGATGCGCACACAGTAGGAATAGGCGGTGGAACATGCGCTGCATTCTTCAGATCACGCGGAATTCCTGCGGTGGTATGGTGCACAACCCTGGAAGAGAATGCACACAAGCCGGATGAATTCTGCCTGATATCGCACATCCTGGGTGACCTTAAGATAATAGAGGACATGATTTATAATTAAATAACAATTATAATACTTTTATTTGTTATAATAAATATATATAAAAGGCTTCAGTTCTATACCTGTTTTTAGCAGATAAAACCCCTGGAAACCGTATTTTATGCATTGCACCCGGTTAGATTACGATTGCATTTGCTGTCGATATTACAGGGAAACCGTGAACGCCATCCCTTCATCGTTGCAAATTTATCCGGGCAGGATTGAATTATGACGATTATGCGGTTTCCGGGCAAAAGGTAAACATTTCAATAGCAAAATATTTAGCACAGGAACAGGATCATATGCCAGTGAAGAAAGGATACCTGTTTATAGCACTCTTCGTTATGTCATTCAATTCCCTTTACCAGTACTCATGGAATGTGTTCGAGCCCCTCCTTGTCAGGGGCCTGGATACAACACTTGTATCCATTGAAGTCGCATTTACCCTCTTTGCCATATTTTCAACAACCTTCCAGGGTGTCGGCGGATACTTTGCCGACAGGGACGGGCCCAGGAACATCGGCATAATTGCAGCCATAATGTCAGCCTTCGGTTTCCTTGGATCCTCGATGATCCACTCGGTTTATCTGTTCTACATCATATGGTCTGCCGGGAGCATAGGGGAGGGCATTCTTTACGGGATATCAACAAACCTTGCCGTGAAATGGTTTTCGGATAGGCGCGGCCTGGCCGTTGGATTTGTGTCCCTTGGATTCGGCCTGGGATCCAGCATAGCAAATATATTCATGGCCAGTGCGACAGGTTTCAGGCTGCCAATGATGGTAATAGGCCTGACTGAGATAGTGGCTATGCCCCTGATGCTTCTGTTCGTAAAATATCCCCAGGAGGGATTGAAGGGCGAAAGACCGAGGAAAAATGTTAAATCTCCACGTTTCTGGGTACTTTACGCATCATTCGTCTTCGGTTCCGTACCCCTTATCGTTATATCCTCATCATTCGGTTACATTGGGGCCGCGCTCCCAAGGATTGAATTTGCTGTGCTCGTTTCGATATTTCCGCTCATGAGCGGCATCAGCAGGCCAATGCTTGGATACTTATCCGACAGGATCGGGAGGACAGTATCGGTTTCCATGATAGATGTTGCCATAATAGTTGGTTCCGTCTTCCTTGTATTGCGCATGTACGCGCTTTCAATCATCTTTATAGGCTTCTTTGGGGGTTCGATGATCTCACTTTACTTCTCCCTTATCGGAGATATATTCGGAACAAGGTTTTCCACTGCCAACAATGGAATATTTTACACGGGAAAGGCGGTTTCAGGATTCATGGGGAGCGCCTTCTTCGCTTTCATATTCGCTCATGGCGTGATCATCTCATTTTATTTTGTCCTGTTTTCTGGAATAATAGGCTTGTCCTTCCTTCTTTTATCCACGAGGACCAGGACGTTCAGCAATGCACCTGCGACACAGAACCGGCAATAATTCCATAAAAATATGCCGCACGGAATCGGATAGAATAGTTTAAAAACTATATTTGCATGGTTACGTATCGTGATCTGAAGCAGGATCATGTGAACGCGAGGGTAATTCATGGCTTCAAGAGAAGAAAAGATACAGTTTCTCGAGACACAGATATCGAACGATAAATTCATGTCCGGAAGCGGTAATTGTTTACAGATTGCAAAGGAAGAGATACAGCTGTCACAGCTGTACAGATCAAACAGGGAGGTACAGAAATCAAACGATATGCTCAATGAAGCACTGAAGACCCTTGAGGATCCGGGATGTGAAAAGACCGCTGAATCAGAACGCCTGATAAGGGGAATCAAGAATTTCCTGAACAACCCGAATATGTATGATATGGGTTCCATTCCCGCGTTATACCGTTACGCTGGATTCATAATACTGATAGTCGGTTACGCATTCATATATGCACTGTTCAAGTTTGTGGCACTCCCCCCAGATTATTATTTTGTAGGAATAATAATAGTATTTGTGATAAGCATTTGGGCTGGTTCGGCCCTAAGGAGAAGCTACATACAGAAGTCAAGGCGGGATAATAACCAGGGCAATGATGAAAACAGCAGGTACAGGAATCCATGAATATTCTTTTTCCTGATCGCTATCTTTTATTTTCCCTTATTTTTCATCAGGGAAGTGAATGCCCCTGCAATGCTGAGAATAGCCGACAGGATCATGACTATTTTGAAGCCCTCTATAAAGCCAGTGTAATAGGAAGGCGTTATAACAACGACTGTACCTGAAAACATACCTATTATCAGGGGCTTTGGAATATAGACCGATAAAACAAATGTTGCCATAACTATGCTCATCAGCTGGCCTATGAACCTCATGGTCCCAAGAAAACCTGAGGCTATTCCCGAATCCTCTTTTCTTGCGGAACCCATCACAGAATTCGTATTCGGGGCTGAAAAGAAGCCGAAGCCGAGGCCTATGAACCCGAGGACAACCATGATGTAAATCTTCCCCGCCGAAGGGTTAAGGAAGAGCGAGAGGAACGAGAAACCTATTATGAACATACCGGCTGAGGCGATTACCCTTGATCCCACCCTGTCGGCCAGCCTTCCGGCAACGGGCGAGAGCAGAACCATCATTACCGGTTCAGGGAGTATCGTAAGCCCGGAAAGGAAAGGACTGATGTGAAGTATGACCTGAAGGTACAGCGAAAACACAAATACTATCGAGAAAGTACCAAGATAATTGAGAAACGCGGTTATATTGGATGCCACAAATGTCCTGTTTCCCCTGATCATCGAAATCGGTATTGTCGGGTTTTTCGATTTGCGGTCGATCCAGAGGAAAATGATCAGGAGGATAAGCGATATTACAGCTAGACCAGCTATTCTTCCGTATCCGAATATATTCCCGAATGCCGCGTATGCAGTCAGGCTTAAAACGAAGGCGGCAAATAAGGCCGGTCCTTTCAGGCTCGCACGCTTTTTAAGCATCTCTGTTTCCAGATTCCTCATGCTGAAAACCGAGACGAAAAGGCCGATGAGTGCAAGCGGGGCCGTGAAAAGAAAGATCGATCTCCATCCAAGGAATTCTATCAGAAGGCCTCCCAGGAAAGGGGCAAACGTCAGGCCAAGATAAACGGACATTGCATTTATCCCAAGGGCAAATCCACGCCTGCCTGAAGCGTAGACGAAGCTAACTATTGCAGTGGAATTTGTGCTGAGAATCGCTGTTCCAAGGCCAGCGAGAAATATTGATGCAGCAAGTGAATCGTAACTCGCTGAAAATGCAGCAGCAAGTGAAGCTGCAGAAAAAACGACAAGGCCGATCCTGAACACGGTTACCCGGCCTATGTCATCCGAGATCTTTCCAAAGAAGATCATGAATGATGCAAGCGGGATCAGGAATATCATCGGCAGCATGGCAGCCTGATAAAAGTCAAGATGGAATGCGACACCTATCCTTGGGACGGCAAAGGCAATTGCGCTTGACAGGAACGGTGTTATGAAGGCGGCTATGGATGTTGTTAAGAGAACGAAGCCTTTTCCCGGTGCATTTCTGTACACCTTACAGATATCCGTTATATAGATATAAGTATTCCAACTAAATATTATGCAACTAAAGTATTTTTATGGCCTGCAGGATAACTATTGAGATCTACACGAATCAGGAAATGTGTTTTTCGCAACGATTGCAGATGAGATCATTCTGGAAGCCGGAGAAGCCATGGGATAATCTTCCCGGAACGTAAGGAAGTGACGCTGGAACATTCCAGCTGCCAGTGTTATCTCATATACCGGTGAAGCACTGGTAATCTTTCAGAACGCGGGCAGGGAAAGATATATTGATATTGCGTTATATATAAAAATGGATGAAATAACGGATGATGATCGCCATATTGAAAGATGAAAAGTTTAAGAACAGGGAATGTTTCTACAGCATAAAGGGAGGATTCAGGACGGTATCTTCTAGAAAAGGATCAGCAGAGATATTCCAGTTCAGGATAGAAATTAAAGAAATTACTCCGCCAATATGGAGAACCATTCTGGTGCCTTCAAACTCTTCCATTCATGATTTCCATCTGATGATACAGGCTGCTTTTGGGTGGTACAATTATCATCTTTATGAGTTTACTATCGGGAAAAGAAAATTTGTGGCTCCAGAACAGTGGGATGAAACCCCGGGCGATGCTGAAGATTCTCATTCGGTTTCTATCGGGGAATTAAATCTCAGGGAGGGCCAGGCGTTTGGATACACTTACGATTTTGGTGATATGTGGGAACACAAAATAACAGTTCAGAAGATACTGCCCCCGGATAAGAACAGGACATATCCCTGCTGCATCAGGGGTAAGAGAAGCGCGCCTCCCGAGGACTGCGGTGGTGCCTACGGTTATTATGAGACGCTGCGGAAAGCATCTGATTTATCGGATCCAGGGCATGACGAAACAGCTGAATGGCTCGGTGATTATGATCCTGAGAAATTCATCCTTGAGGATGCAAACAGGGCGGTCAGGGAATACAAACGAATGGAAAATTACTAGGATTTCGCGTTCTTAGTGACCGGCCTTTCCCGGGTAATCTGCCTATCCATAAAATTTATGCGATGGAAAGGCATTTTTATATCAGCAGTATAAAACCCGAATTTATTTCATATACTTTACCATCGTTCTTATTCTCTTTCCCGGCAGAACGATTGGCACCTGGTATACCATTTTTCTATTGAAGCCAGGCGTATTAACGTTGTATAGTAATATGATCGGATAAAAAAGCGCGGGGAGAGGGATTTGAACCCTCGCTCTCATAAGAGAAACAGCTTAGCAGGCTGCCGCCGTACCACTGGGCCATCCCCGCCTAAGAACTGAACCTTTCCTGGAGGTCATTCGCTATCTGCTCAAGCATTTCTTCAAAATCTTCGTTTTCGAAGGTAAAAACTTCTCCGGACGGCAGGGTTATTTTGGCGTAATAAACATCGCCCTCTTTGGATACCTCAACATCAGCCAGTTCTTCGCTCATAATATCGATAAGTTAATAGCTTCTCTATATTATACCTTTGCTCTTCAGTGCCGTTACTTGCGGATATAAGAACCGGAAGGGGTGGATTTTATGAAGTCCGTTGCTGTAATTGCCAGGAAGCAGGAAGCCGGGGAAATCATGCGATACCTGAAAAGGGAAGGATACTTGAATGAGAATATAAAAACTGAGAAAACAGGTGACAGCATCGTGATACCATTGATAAGAAAGCCGGAAGACAGCCCGCTACATATTATTGAATACGACTTCCAGAACTTCTATGAAAATAACGTGAAAAGCAGGATATATGAAGAGGCGCTGAAAAAAGGCGTTGACCCGGAAGATATACCGGAAAAATGGGTTAGGTACGGAAAGGCAATGATTGTCAGGAAACCGGTCAGCAAAACGGTGTTTGATATAATGAAAGACCAGATCGGCATAGAATCCCTCTATTATTACGATCATGTAAGGGGAGAATACAGGCAGCCTCTGGTGATCCACCAGTACGGCAAGAGAGGCGAAATTAAGCACAGGGAGAATGGTCTTAGCTATGTGTTTGATCCTGAAAAGATAATGTTTTCACCCGGAAATGTCAATGAGAGGACTGCAATGCGAAATTATAACCTTCCGGGAAAAAAAGTTCTTGACATGTTCAGCGGAATAGGTTATTTTTCCCTCCCTCTGGCAAAGTATGGGAATCCTGATATTATATACGCCTGCGATATCAACAGGGATGCAATTTTATACCTGAAGAAAAATTCCAGCATAAATCATGTTTCAGAAAAGATAAGGGCGATTCATGGCGACAGCAGGGTCTCCTGCCCTCATGGCGTTTTCGATCTCATAGTGATGGGTAATTTTAAATCGATCGATTATTTGCCCCATGCCCTGATAAGGTCCGGCCCCGGTACAGAAATAATTCTGCATTACCTTGTATCGGAAGAGAACATTAAAAAACATACGTATGCGATTCAGGCTAAAGTTAAGAATTTTGGTTTTTCATCCACGGTACTTGATTCTCATATAGTAAAATCGTACGCTCCCGATATCGTACATGTATCAACAAAAATAAAAATTATATAAAAATTGGTTATTTTACAACGGGTTATTTTACAGCCGTTACTTAGGCACTATCCTTACTACGTTGCTCCCTCTTACAACAACAGTTCCAAGTTTCCTGGAAACGGTATCGCTGCTTTCCTCCACGTCGCCGAGAACCATGTTCATGTACTCATCGTATCCCGTCAGGATTCCTTCCAGGACGCGATTGTCTTTAAGCAAAAGAGACACTTTCTTGTTAACACTTTCTTCCAGCATTTTCATTGGCATTATCATATAACCACCTAATTGTATTCATCCTCATCTAAGTTGTCATCACGGCTCATTATAACCTGTATAAGCCCCCTGAGCACCTCTTTGACGTCATCAAGCTCCTTTCTCATATCCTTTACTTCATTGTTGAGGGCTTCCACTTCCTTCTTCTTATTCCCGGAATACTTTATTCCAACATCCTTATGGTTCATATAATCAACCTCTAATATGATTCCTTCCGCCGTTTCTGACAGGGCCGTTTCTGTAATTCCCTCTCTGATTCCTTTCAGTCATCCCTTCCGTATAATTAAAGACATCTACCATGCCATAATCATCGGCGGTTTTTCTTATCTCTGTCCTCTGGCAATTCTCACAATAAAGAGTCATACCTTTCTTAACGAGCGGTTGCCTGCATCTTGAACAGAACGCGCTTACTACCCCGAAATGCGGTCCATTGACAGAGAGCTCCGGCGTATCACCGGTTCTAACAACAAATGCCCTGATCCTGTCGCCTACAGCCATGAACTCGCTGTTCACAGTTTTCCTGAAATTGTTGAGGGGAAGATGCATCTCCTGATCCAGTTCCTTGAGCCCGTAACCTTTCTGAAAGGCTGCCACCGCGCGAATGATAAACCGCCTCTGATCCCCCTTAATCACCTGCCCGTATACGATATCCCCACGATGGAGCGAGAACTCTTTCTTCTCAGGGTCTACCGATATGATCAGATTAATTTCATCCTTCTTTATGTCACCAAACTTTATTGCAATTATTTCGCCGTTCTTTTCTTCGGTATTCTTTCCCGGAAGGTATTCCTCTGCCGTTGCTATGACATCACCTGGAAACGCGATTTCTTTCTCTGGTTGCATTTATACTCCTTGCTATCTTTTTTAGCCATAATAAGCTGTATGTATTTAGGCTTGTATCGACATATAATCGTGTGTATATAAGCTTTTTTGCTTTATTCACAACGTTTTTTAAGGCCGTTCTAATAAATAGGTCAAATTTCTAATTGCTAATAATGTTCTATAGTAAAGATGATTGAATAATAAACCCGATCCGGAAGGCGGATTCCGTAAAGCTATAATCAGCATGCCAAAATTTCGTTTTTATTCCCTCGTCAATATATATCCGGAAAAAGCAATAAGAAAGTTAATGAATATTATATATATTTACCAGTAAATGATAGAAGATATTGCTTTTTTTGGATTTTCGAGAACCGGAAACATAAACGGGAAGAAATACCCCGCAATGATAAATTCGCTTTCTGAAATAAAGAATGACGGGGATTCTTTAAGCATCCTGGGTGAAAAGATCGACAGAAGATTTGTTTATCCGTATGAAATTGAACAGCAGATCATAGAGACCCCGTCCTTTGTGATGATCCCGAACGGTTCCGAACTGATAAGGAAGCCAAAGCGTTTAGCCAGGATCATCATGTCAGCAATACAGAAATATGGATACAGCCGCCTGATATACGTTTCCGGAATCTCCGATCCATACATAATCCCCGTTCTCGTTTACATGGGTGTATCAATATTTGATGATATATCGCTGAGGATCGAGAGTTCGGCCGGCTACTTGTATACGCCCGTCGGGATGAAGAAAACAGAAAAGGATCAGACAGGGAATAACCTTGATTATGTGAACGAAGTTCTTATGCTGCTATCAGAGAGCATAGAAAATGGAACGCTGAGGGATATTGTGGAAAAAAACGGGATTTCAAGCAAGGCCCTTGAACTTCTCAGGCTTTCAGATTATTCATATTTTATGGAATACGATCAGGTTTTTCCGTCCAGGACGCCTTATATAAAGGCAAATGCAATCGAGGACATCTACAGGCCTGACCTGGTAAGATACAGGAACTACATAATGGAAGCATACAGGAAACCGGATGTTCCCGTAGCCCTTCTGCTTCCATGTTCTGCGAAAAAGCCGTATTCGGAATCCAGGACGCATCAGAAGATAATAGACGGGATTTCAGATCTCAGGAAGTATATACATGAAATTATAATTACGTCACCGCTTGGGGTTGTTCCAAGAGACCTTGAAGAATCTTATCCGCCCCGTTTCTATGATATTCCGGTTATAGGGCTCTGGTATGAGGATGAAAAGGCAATGATGAAGCAGACGCTCCTGAGCTATATGAAGCATAACCCTTACCGGAAGGTGATTGGATTCGTGCCGGATGATTTAAACTTCATATCGGAAGCCGTGCCATATGATTACGAATATGTGCCGTTCAGCTTTAAAAATATAGATATTCTCAGAGAAAAGATCATGAAATCCATTGACCGTGAGAAACGTATCGATCTCAGGAGGGCAAAATACGATTCGATGCTTTCGTACCAGTTCGGGGAATGGATAATGAAATATGTGTCCGGGTATTCTATAAAGCATAATTATAACCAGGATATGATAGTCAGGGATTCAAAAATACTCTTTGTATACAACGACAGGATCGGAAAGTTTACAATTAATAAGAACTCCGCGGCTTTCTTCCTTGAAAATGGAAAATTCACAGTCGAGATAGACGACTTCAAGCCAACATCGTACGTATATGCAGTTGGCGTTAAAGGATCAACGGAAGATATAAGGCAGGAGGATGAGGTCGTTCTCGCCCATGATGGTGAAGTACGTGGAGTCGGCATTGCTAAGATGCCTTCGAGTGCAATGGTTGCCCTGAAGAAGGGTATTGCCGTCAAGGTTAGGTAGGATTCCGGGCACAGATCTAAACTTTTTCCATATGAAATTTTATTTGCAAAGCGTGAAAAAATTTAAATACATTTTATAAAGTATACGAATATTGTCAGCCAAAGCGATCGCTCTCGCAGTTGTTGGTATAGTCGTCTTTTCTTCGCTTTTTTCACTTTTCCACGTTGAGTACCCGACGGGAAATCCAATACCGGTAAAGATAGATAAAAACTTAAAGGTAAACATGCCGCATTACTTCTCTAACCAGACTCTCAATGAATTCCGGGTTGGCCTGAACAGGACATATTTTAATTCGGATGGAAACGCCTCAATAACAGTTGAGGGTTACGCACGGAATGCCACATCGGGCAGCCCGCTGTCAGATACTGCCATCATAGCTGCAGTGTACGCTGCTTCGACATTAATACACACATCGGGGAACGGTTTCTATGAGTTCAGGGTGCTCATGAAGGGGGAGGCCATGATCGCATTCCAGACTGCAGGATACAATACCGTATACCACAAGTTCAATTTCATCACTGACGGCAGCGTATTTTTCAACATCTCATTCATACCGTCACAAAAATATTTGGTTACAGGATACACACTGTTTGACGGCAACCCGGAAAGTTTCACGGGCATAAGTTTCGTTAATACGAAAACATACCTGGCAGTATCCGGCGTTGGCGGAAACTACGGTATACTGCTTCCTAACGGAACATACCTTATATCGGTCCATAAAACGGGCTTCAGTAGTATTCCGGACCCAAATGTCACCATAGTTTCAGGCAGGGCTGAAAACCTGAATTTAAGCCTCTTTTCATCCGGATCACCGGCCATGAGGATCAGTGGCTACGTGTTCAACCGCGAAGGAAAACCTGTCAGCGGATCAGAAGTCTATGACGGCATGGCAGAAACAACATCAAATTCATCAGGATACTATAACATAAGTGCAGCCGCCGGAATAAACGAAATTGTGGCATCAGGAAGCGGTTATATTACCGGTAACAGGACAGTTTTTGTTTATGGCAATGAGAGCAATATTAACATAACGCTCACGAGTATCGATCCATTCTCAGGCGATACAGGATTTTATGAAGGGTCCGGAAGATTGCAGGAATCGAATGTAAATTATTCGGATCCTGGCAATTATATCCTTTCAGGCAATGTTTATTACAATTCAAGCGGTTATGAAATACCCCTGGAATCAAAGGATATATCGTTCTACATTTCAGTTGAAGGCACGGATTTCTACGACTATCTTTCAACAAACCATGCGGGGAATTATACTCTGAAAACCGGCTATAGCGGAATATACAATTTCACGGTTTATGCATACGGATTTTATCCATGTAATTTCACAGCTCCGATGGGAATGCCCGTAACGTATCACAATATATTCCTGGAACCGGACAACTCCCTTTATAATCTCAACATATCTGTTACGGATGCAGCGGGATCGATGCCAGCAAACGTATCGATCAGCGAAGCGGGCATTAACGTTGGAAATTACAGCACCGGAAGCGACGGGAATCTCAATCTCTCGCTTTATCCGGGAAACTATTCAGTTGTGGTCTCAAAGCCCGGATTCGTTAATAAAACCGTCAATATCAGCCTGTCAGGGAACACAAGCGAGACGGTGAACATGACGCCGGAAAACACGCTCGGAAACCTGTCAGATTCCGTTGCGGTTTCCGTGCCAATTAACGGATCGCCATACCTGGCCGGGAATTCAACGGTCTATTCATACGGGCATGAAATCCTGTTCCTGAACTTCACCCATAACGGTAAACGCCTGAGCGATCTTGAGTACCAGGCCTTCATAGAATTTGACAACAAGTTGTATTCCAGCCTGGGAACTACCAATGCCTCGGGTGCATCGTCCTTAGCTTTCGATTATAAGGGCCTGTACAGGATATCATTCTATTTCCTTGATTACAGCGGCAACTTATCTGTAAACCTGGTATCAACGGCTTACAGGAACGTAAACCTGAGCCTGAGGGACGTCCATTACCTTACCCTGAGGCTTGTGGACAATTTCAGCAGATCGAACGAATCTGTGCCCGCCAGCAGGACTATAGCTGATAATAACACGTTCCAGATAAACCCGCTGTCAATAAGTATGCTCAAGAACGGGACGGAATTCAGATACCTGCTTCCGGTCGACCGTTATTATTTCTCCTACATAAACATTTCATACGTTCAATCTTCCTTTGCGTTCAGCGTATCTAAAAATATCACGGAATCCGAAAAAATAAACCCGTACCTGATAGTTGTTGAGGGGAACAGCTCCCTTCCGTGGAATTACAGCATATCTGGAAACGTTGCTGCCTTCAGGTATAATGGAAATGCAACAAACGGGAAGTATGAAAATATCATCAACTGGACGGAATCAAGCAACGTATTTTCAGCGCGTGCTTTTGCTTCAGATGAGTATGTGGACAACAAAACGGTGAATATCACGCCTGGAAATCCTGTAGCTTATGTCTATTTCAACATGACTTCACATAGTTATAGGGCAGAGATGAATGTCAAATTAACGAACAGCAACGACACAATAGTGTTCACAAAATACTATCTTAACATTAACCATACGGGATACATCTACAGGTTCGATCTTGTTAACTTCACAGCATCGAACACCACGTTTTATCTCAACGAATCCGGATTTAATATTTACAATGAAACAATTTCATCGGTAAATGTTTCACTGCCGGACATCCATTCCGGATACGGGTTAAGCGCAACCGTTTTTTCATATTTCAATTATGCGCAATTCAGCAGATTCTACAATCCGTACGTGTATGCCAATTACAGCATGTATGTAACGAGCTTGAGTGAGGGGTAAGAAAATGATACCGGAGAAAAATGACGACGAAAATGAAAAGAAAGAGATGAAGCCTGAGGAAATCCCGAACGAGATTAAAAAGAAGGGCCTTTTTTCGAAGCGTAAAGAGAAGAAGACAAGGGACGAAATAAAGACCGTGGTCCATGTAAAGACGATAGGGGATATACCGCCAATAGTGGAGGCGAGGAAGGATATAGGCGAAAACAACGTAAGGAGGGCGGTCATACGGGGATACCTGGCAACAAAGGATGATTATATAAAGTTTTTTGGAGTGAAAAGCCAGACAAACGAAGGTGAGCGTGCATTCATAATAAGAACCCTGGATTCGGTCGGCATTAAGATACCCGAGGAGGGGTATGTCGACGGCAAGCTGATAAAGGGCATAATCGAGACGGTGAACCTTGAGAATCAGCTTCCAAAGGCGTCTGCGCTGATAAAACTTGCATCTTTCATGGTCAACTATTACGAGGTTGCCAGATATTCAGACCAGAACATAACGGATGGGGAAAACGTCCTGAAGATGATCACCGAAATATACAATTACATGGATATAACAAAACTTTATTTCCCTGACGGGGAAGGAGAATGATAGATGTCAGTGATCAACGTATTTTTTTCGAATATAATCGCGTATCCGCTCATCATATTCCGGTTTCTTGTTCCCCTGGCGCTTCTTTTTATTCTTGTATTTATCGTAAAGCATTCCGCGAAGAAATCGGTTGACGATAATTTTCCTTCAGAAAACCAGAAAAAGGAGAAGTTTACAATACCTGACAATATGATAAACAGGGAATACGGCATAATGAAGGAACACGATTACGATCACTACGTGATCCCGATGGAAAAGGAGATTCGGGACGTAAAGATCATGTCGAAGGAATTCATCAGGAAAGTGAAGATATACAGGAAATACGACAGCCTGTCCCATTCGCCCATCACGAGAAGGAGGGTAAAGGCGAGGAAGAAGAGGGAAGAGGCATTCAGTGACCTGGTGAAAACCTACCTGGAGATCAGGAATGCAAAACATGATGTTATTTTAACGGGTGGAGATAATGGAAGCGGTATCAAGTATTGAAGATTTAAGAAACACGGTTATAGGCATCGAAGAAAATGTTGAAAGCAAGGTGATAGGATCAAGAAGGATAGTAAGGTTCATGTTCATATCACTCCTGACGGGAAACCACATACTTCTGGAAGGTGTTCCAGGCCTTGCGAAAACTATGCTTGCCAATGAATTCGCCAGGCATACGAAGATGGATTTCAAAAGGATTCAGTTCACTCCGGACATGCTGCCATCCGATGTAACTGGAAATATAATTTTTAACGTGGAATCCAGGAAAATGGAATTCAGGCCCGGCCCCATATTCTCAAATGTTATCCTGGCAGATGAAATCAACAGGACGCCGCCGAAGGTACAGTCAGCGCTTCTTGAAAGCATGGAGGAGCACCAGGTAACTGTTGGCGGAGAAACACATCCGCTTCCAGTCCCGTTCTTTGTGATCGCCACACAGAACCCCATCGAGCAGGAGGGTACATTCCCGCTGGCAGAGGCACTTATGGACCGGTTTCTCTTCAGGTATTACCTCAGCTATCCGACGAGGGAGGAGGAGATCAGAATCCTGGATTCAATAGACGAGGTGAAAGATCTTTCTATAACCCTCACGCCAGATGAAATCATGGCATTCAGGGCGGAAGTTGACAATGTCTATGCATGTGATGAGATCAAGGCCTACATAGTGGATATAATCAGGAAGAGCAGGGAAAACGATCTTGTTTATTTAGGTGCAAGCCCCAGGACAACCACAAAATACCTCAGGGCAGCAAAGGCGAACGCGCTCATAAGCGGCAGGAATTTTGTCATCCCTGAGGATGTCAGATACATGGCCAGGGATATACTGAACCACAGGCTAATACTCAAGCCTGAAGCTGTTATAGACGAGAACACGGACATAAAGGAAATAACGGGAAGGATAATCGACAGGATAGTTTCAGAGACAGAGTACCCGAAATGATAAGAAAGACCGGTTACCTCATATTAAGTGCCGCAATATATAACCTCTTCGAATCCATCATCATAGGATACGATTATTACATAGTCTTTTCTTTTGTTGTCTTCTTTATTTTTGCATCGGACTTCCTGATTTTTAACGTAACGGATTCAAGGAACGTTTATAATCTTGAGGCAACGGTAACCACGAAGTCGGATTCCATGAGAAAGTACGGAAAAAAAGATCTCTTTATCTCGATTACAAATAGGGGAAGCAGGAGAATTACATTCCATTATTACGTTGTGACATCGGATGTTTTCAAGCTGGGCGGTGATTACCAGGGGTTCCTGACTGTTGGCGGCGGGGAAACTTCAGTCAAAAAATTTTCCATAACAGCCGAAACCATAGGAAAATACGAAATAGGGCCATTATCAGTCTACGCTGAGGACCCTATGCACCTCGCTATCGAAAAGGTCGATATCAACACAAGGCTTGAGATAAAGGTATCGCCGTCTGTCGAAGAATCCCTGTCCGGGCGCAGTGAAAGGGCCAGCAACGTCCTCTTTTACAACGGAGTCCATTACAACAAGAGGGCCGGCGAAGGTTACGATTTTTACCTTCTCAGGCCATATGCGCCTGGGGACGAGATACGTTATGTTGCATGGTCCAGGCTTGGATACCAGAACGGCGATGATATTTATGTTAAACAGATGGAGGAGGAACGTATAATAGATACGGTCTTCGTTATTGATTTCGGATCAGGGATGAACCAGGGAAACGGAGGCATAAGGATTTATGACAGGGTCATATCAAACGTTATAAACATGTCTTATAGAATCCGGAGAAACCAGGACGGCGTAGGTTTCCTGATCATGTCAGATGAAACGAAAATTTTCATAAGGCCTGAGAGGAACAGCACGGGCATCGATAGATTCCAGAAATCCGTTTCAGAAATAAGGCCGTCAGGGACTTTCAGCGTAACCGATGCACTCAGGGAAGTCGGAAAAAAACTGCGGAAAAATGCAATAGTGTTCATAATTTCATCCTTTGCATACGGCGAGGATCTTTCAAGGCTTTATGATGAAAAGCGCGGCCAGAGGGTGTACGCGTTTGTCATAAACCCATTCGATTATATCGTTAAGGATGCAATAAATGAGGACCTGCGCAGGAGCCTGTTCCTGAAGCAGTACAGGATTTCCAGGGCAATATCGGATGTCCTGAACAGTGAAGGCATAAAATCCGTGGTTGTCGGGAATCACGATATGCTGCAGAAGCTTATGATCTCGTATAATTATGCAAAGATGACAAACCAGGGGGAATAGAGTATGATCGATCGAACCGGTCCTGAAATTTACAGGGTAATGAACATAGGAATATTTGCACCATCACTTGTAATGTTCTATTACGTGATAACAAATGTTTATCCTTTCATGAATATCCCATTTTTCGTCTTCCTGGCTGCTTTGCCATTCCTCAGGATATTTCTCCCAAGCAAGTACAAGCCGGTCGTATACGTTGTTGCCCTCCTCCTGATCCTTCTTTCCATATTGCTCAGCCTGTCGATACAGATCGGCTACGTTTCGTCAAGATACAGTTTTGCCGCATTAAAGCCTGATCTTGGCCTCTTTGTTTCAGGAATAACAGGCCTGGGTTTCATAACAATGCTTGAGGGCATAATATCTGGAAAGATCTATGCAAATATAACGCTTCTTGCATTCTCCGTCCTCACATTTCTCGACATGATAGCAGCCATAATAGTCTTCAGGGAAACCGGATATTCGTTCGCAACCTCATACTTTTATGTTGAAATGATGGAGTACTATGCACTTTATTCGCTGATCGTTTACGGGTACGAATCAACACTTCCCCTGGCCACGTTCACGGTTCCCATATGGCAGTTTATACTGGCATCATTCATCGTTTCCATAATTTCAATATTCCTGTCAATTTTTATGAGGGCAAGAAAGGAAGGATCACGCATAGACGCGCTTTCATACGTAATATTCTACGGTTCAATTCTTGGAGTCGGAGGGTTTTACCTTGTCGTGACTTTACAGAGGTTTTCGCTGCAGTTCCTTGCGATTGCTGCAATCGTCGTTTCAATGGTAATTGCAATAGAGAAGACCGGCAAAAATTCCAGGAAACCGTATAAAAGCTGATTCGATGTTCATTTCTTTCCGGTATCCCTTGAAGCCATTTTCCAGTCATTCCTGAATCTCTTCCTGAGCTTCCTCCTCAGGGACCATTTTTCTATTCTCAAGCCGACTTCCCTGTTTTTGTTCAGGCTCGAATCCGAGAAATTTTGTGAACCTATGAATGCATGATGCCGGCCGACAATCATCTTTGCATGCATATAGAGTTCCGATGCTGTTTCGAATCTTACTGAAACGCCGTTTTTCTTCAGCGTGTTCACGTTCTTTAAGTCGTCAGGGGATACGCTTGACGGGAGTATTATCCGCAGTTTTCTGCCCTTATCCGAGAGGGCCTTGAGAACGGCGGGATCATCGCCCATCTCCTCGGTTTCAATGAACACCTGGCCTTCCTGTTTTATAATAGCTGCAATGTCATTCCCGGATCCCGGCGATATTATCAGGCCCTCAGGACGGCTGCCAAATTTTGAATTTTCCCAGTCGCTTTCAAACAGCTTCCTGACACCCTTGAGTATTTTCCTCTGGCCGGCTATTATGAAGTATTCCCTGTTTTTGGTGAAACCGGCATCGGTCAGGTTTGGAGTCCCGATTTCGTACCTTTTTCCCGTTACCATGTACTTTGCATGATCGAACACGCCCGGTTTCTCGAATCTTGCCGGGGCGGTTTTAACCGACGCACCGGTTTTCCTTAGATCGTCTATTTCAACGCCAGCTTCACCGCTCTGGTACGGCCTCCCGTCGACAATGATCCTTACGTCTATGCCCCTCCTCACGGTCTTTTCAATCTCAAGAATGATTTCCTTGCTGTCTATGAGATAACAGTTGATGTAGAGAAATTTCCTGCTTTCCCTTATAAAATCAATTATCGGTTTTATACCGTCCTCAGGTTCAGTGAACAACACAGCGCCGGATACCGTGCTGCCATATATTTATTGTGTAATTGCAAATAATAAAATTATCTTCGGTGTTCCGGGCTACAGTATCACAATATGGGCTGCATTAACACGCAGGAATATGCATCCAGAACAAATTTACGTATAAGAAAAGCTAATTCGCAAAGATTTATAACAGGCTTTGCATTTCATTTTAATCAACTGCATGACTGGAGCTCCCTGCGCCGGTTTAGTGATCCGGAAGGATTCGCCTCGACAGGAGAGGAACCCGGATAAATCCGGTATTAAAAGAGTGCATGAAAACCGGACCGCAGGCAGGGATGCAATAGTTTAAAATGCGAGTGAAATGTATAATATTAGAGGTATAAATATGATGAGATTAAATATTTCAGTCAGGAGTCTCAAGGAAATAACAGATTTACTGAGTACCATAGTGACAGAGGCAAAATTCAGGATAGATAATTCAGGTTTATCTGTAACGGCCGTGGATCCGGCCCACGTTGCAATGGTCAGCCTCAATGTTCCGAAGGAAGCATTCAATGAATTTCAAACTGACGGGCAGGAGGACATAGCACTGGATATCGACAGGCTCAAATCCATAATAAAGCTCACAAGCTCTTCAGAAAACGTGGGAATAACGAAGGAGAAGGAAAAGCTGAAATTTGATCTCGGTACGATAAGCAAGAGCATATCCCTTCTCGACAGCAGCACGATCACAACGCCGAAGATACCGAACATAGCATCTGAATACTTCGCAGTTGTCAGGAAATCAGATTTTGAGCGTGGATTGCGTGCGGCTGAGGATATTTCCGATTCCATAAAATTCACGCTTTCCCCGGACGGGTTCAGGGCCAGCGCATCATCTGAATCAGAAGAATCGGAGATGACGCTGCCGAAGGATATGATTTCTGAACTCCAGTGTGACGGATCAATCAAGAGCTCATATCCGCTTGAATACCTCCTGAAATTCATACGGGCCATGTCATCAGCAGATTCCCTGAAGCTGAGTTTCAGGGACGACTACCCGCTTTCGATAGAATTCAGCCTGGACCAGAACCAGAATGCAAAGATAAAGGGGCTTTTCCTTCTCGCCCCGAGAATGGAACAGTAAACATCATATTTCGGGCCAGAAGGGCCTGGCCCCCTGAATAATTCATTTTATATTGAGCGCATTCAATGATTTCAAAGTTAGTGATTTGACACGTAACAGGGCAAATACGGTTCAGTTATTCCCCTGATCACGTAAATCATGCAAAAAACCATAGATATCATGAACGGCGGTTACCTGGTCTGTATTTTCCTCATGAAATATGTTTTGCCCTCATATTCCAGTTCCACCATCCTGCCCTCCTTTACAAGTTTTTCAAACTCATCCCAGCCTGATCCGTTTTCCCTCAGGGCCTTCTCTATCGCATCCCTCCTCATGGGATGGACTGAAGTCGTGTCGAGTATGCTGTCAAGAACGTTGCCGGTAATCGAGAATTCATTTCCCTCGTAGCCTATCAGGTACTCGACCTTTTCCTGGCCCAGGTACTTCGAGAATACCTGGAACGCCAGATTGATGAAATTTTCGTCAGGAGGCCGCACCCATTTCTCTGCTGGAGGGCGTGTCGGCACCGCCAGGTATGATTTTTTCACCCCCGGGACATCCCTTATGAATTTTGAAATGCCGGCAACATCGTCCTCATCCTGAATTCCGTCCACAAGCATGGTCTCCGTCGCCAGGTATCCCTTATATTCAGATGCGAACATCCTGATCCCATCCAGTATTTTTTCAAGTTTCAGGACCCCCTTTGGCCGGTCAGCACGAATCCATGTTCCGGGTTCCGTTGAATCAACTTTCAGCGAAACCCAGTCTGATTCCATAAGATCATTCCTCACATCTTCAGACCAGATCAGGGATGAATTGCTTATTACTGCTACCCTGATCCCGAAATCCTTGACATCACGTATCTCCTTCCCGAGGCTGGCGTCAAGCGTAGGTTCACCGTCAGGCACGAACGTTAGGTAGTCTATTCTCTCGCCCCTTTCTTCAGCTTCCCTTATCTTTTTTGAAACAGCATCTGTTATCGATTCAGGATCATAGAATTTCCGGCGTTCTGCTGAATACGAAAGTGTCCTGCCAAGCTGGCAGTAAACACAGGAATATGAGCACAATTTTGGCGGAATATTGTTGATGCCAAGGCTCCTGCCGAGCCTGCGTGATGGCACAGGCCCGAAAGCTATCTCCGGGATTTCATTCATATTTGAATATCGATACCTGTTATATACGTGTATCCGAATTCGATCCCGTTCCTGAAATCCCTCTCAGCATATAATTTTCGAACAGATCCTTTGAACAGACAAAGGAAAGAATATTGCACATGGAACCGTATTTTTTTTTCGTGGCATGGGTAAATACATTGATGATGCCGGCGGAGTCCTTCTGGCGATCCATTTAGTAAACTTTATATTGAAGAACATATTTATCCGTCAGATAAGGTGATCAGAAATATGATGTCTGGACAGGTTCCAATACTTGTGCTTAAAGAAGGTACACAGAGAGAGCAGGGAAAGAATGCACAGAGAAATAACATAGAGGCTGCCAAGGCCATTGCCGATGCGGTCAGGACTACACTTGGCCCCAAGGGAATGGATAAGATGCTGGTCGATTCCATCGGCGATATTATAATTTCAAATGATGGTGCTACAATCCTGAAGGAAATGGATGTTGATCATCCGACCGCAAAGATGATCGTGGAAGTTTCAAAGGCGCAGGACACAGCTGTTGGTGATGGCACAACAACCGCAGTTGTTCTTTCAGGCGAGCTTCTGAAACAGGCAGAATCCCTTCTCGACCAGGGTGTGCACCCGACGGTGATATCAAACGGATACCGCCTGGCTGTTAACGAGTGCAAGAAATATATCGATGAAATGGCAGCAAAATCAACCGATGATGCCATTCTCAAGAAAATAGCCCTCACTGCGCTTTCAGGCAAGAACACCGGCATATCCAATACGTTTCTTGCAGACCTTGTTGTAAAGGCTGTAAACGCAGTTGCAGAGGAACGTGACGGCAAGCTTGTTGTCGATACTGCAAATATAAAGGTCGACAAGAAGAACGGAGGAAGCGTCAACGACACGCAGTTCATAAGCGGCATAGTAATAGACAAGGAAAAAGTACACTCCAAGATGCCGGATGTAGTTGATAAAGCAAAAATTGCCCTTATAGATTCTGCACTTGAGATAAAGAAGACCGAGATAGAGGCAAAGGTGCAGATAAGCGATCCGAGCAAGATACAGGACTTCCTGAATCAGGAGACCAGTACCTTCAAGGAGATGGTTGACAAGATAAAGAAGAGCGGAGCAAATGTTGTACTCTGCCAGAAAGGAATAGACGACGTTGCACAGCATTACCTTGCGAAGGAAGGCATATATGCAGCAAGGAGGGTAAAGAAGAGCGATATGGAAAAGCTTGCTAAGGCCACCGGTGCAAAGATAATAACGGATCTGGACGACCTGAATTCATCCGTCCTCGGATATGCCGATAAGGTTGAGGAGAGGAAAATTGGCGATGACAGGATGACATTCGTTACCGGATGCAAGAATCCAAAGGCCGTCAGCATACTGATAAGGGGCGGCACAGATCATGTCGTCTCGGAAGTAGAAAGAGCCCTCAACGATGCCATAAGGGTTGTCGGCATAACAAAGGAAGACGGGAAATTCCTCTGGGGCGGCGGGGCAGTTGAATCCGAGCTCTCGATGAGGATCATGAAATATGCAAACAGTGTTGGCGGAAGGGAGCAGCTTGCAATTGAAGCCTTCGGCAAGGCTCTTGAGATAATTCCAAGGACCCTTGCTGAAAATGCCGGAATGGACCCGATAAACACGCTTATAAAACTGAAGGCGGCCCACGAGAAGGGACAGCTGTCAGCTGGCATTGACTTCGACAAAAACGATATCGGTGATATGAAGGAAAAAGGCGTTGTCGATCCGGTCCGCGTTAAGGAGCATGCCCTTGAAAGCGCCGTTGAAGTTGCAACGATGATACTGCGCATTGATGACGTTGTGGCAAGCAAGAAATCCTCTCCTCCAGGCGGCCAGGGAGGCGCCGGAGGAATGGGCGGCATGGGTGGCATGGGCGGAATGCCTGAATACTGAAAATAAAATTTTTCATATTTTTTTGCTTTTATTTTATAATCTCCGGGACTATTATCTTATTTTGAGGAATTTTAACGGAACTGAATTCATTCACAGTCCGCGGTATACTGGCGGATTTAACATGATCCGGGCTTGTCCGGTTCAGTCCTATCGCTTCTTCTCTTAAGGATTATAAGGAAAGTGAAATGAGTCAAGATATGGAATACGGGAGGAATCCGGTTTTTAAAAGGAGATAATATTCCCGGTGCTCCAAGGGAATCTGTAATAATTAAAGCTTTATCGTATTCTTTCGCTTTCCGGCATACGGGTTGACAAGGATTTCCTGAAAAATAACGGTGTTAAAATAGAATCGCAAATAACGGACAAAAATTTAGGTTCTGTCGATTCTTCACAATGATACCTTCATATGGAATTCATGCTCGGATGGCGTTAAAGCCGGAATCAAGATTATCTTAGATCTATACAGCATTTCGAACTCCATATCATGGTTTCAGTAAATAAATTTTTTACCCATGAAATAATATGGCGCTATGGAATTCAATATTGGATCTTCTTCTGAAAAAAGCAAGGAAAGGGATTTTGACGTCGTGATAGTTGGAGCAGGTGCATCGGGATTTTCGGCCGCGGTCTATGCTGCCAGATCCGGCCTGACAGTGGCAATCCTGGATAAAAACGTGGCTGGCGGCCTGACTGCCGAGGCGCCATTCGTTGAGAATTACCTGGGTTTCAAGGGTATTGTCGGTGCCGATCTTGCAAAGCTCTTTGCGGAACATGCAAAGGAATATGCGAGTATAAGGGAAGGGATAGAGATCACATCGATCGTGAAGGACGGCGATTCCTTTACCCTGAAAACATCTGACGGGGATTACCATGCAAAAGCAGTAATAATAGCGACTGGTACAACACACAAGCATCTGGGAATAAAGGGCGAGGACGTTTACTACGGAAAAGGGGTCTCATACTGCTCAACCTGCGACGGCTACCTGTACAAGGGGAAGGACGTTGTTGTAATAGGGGGAGGAAATTCCGGAGCAATAGCTGCAATATCGATGAGCGAATACGTAAAGAATGCGACAATAATTGAATTCATGCCAAGATACATGTGTGAAAATGCGTATGTGGAAACGATAAAGAAAAGGAAGATACCCTATATACAGAACGCCATGGTTACGGAGATAACAGGAGACGGCAAGAAGGTTACGGGAGTAAAGTACAAGGACAGGAAGACGGGCGAAGAGAAAGAGATCAGGGCGGATGGTGTTTTCATCTATGTAGGTCTCATACCTCAAACCACGTTCCTGAAGGACAGCGGCGTAAAGCTATCAGACAGGGGCTACATAATAACGGATGAACGCCAGAGGACAAGCGTTCCGGGAATATATGCCGCCGGAGATGTAATCGCTGGAAGCTTCGCACAGATAGCGTCCGCAGTTGGTGATGGATGCAAGGCAGCGCTTTCCCTTTATTCAGATCTTATGTCATCTGGAAAGCGCTAATAAGAAATTATAAATTATTTTTATAATATTCCAATTATTTTCATTGTTTCAATTATAACGACGACAACGAAAACCATCCCGATTGAAAAGTATATCTTTTTTTCTGATACCCCGTTTGCGAATACCGAGAAACCGTATCCCGAAACGAGCGACGTTATTCCTATTATCACCGCATCGATATAATCGATTCTCCCGAAATATGCGTATCCAGCCGCTCCGCTCAAGGCGGAAAACATCATCGCCAGTGTTGCGGTTCCAACCATCTTCTGTGCGCTTATTGAGAAAAGAAGCATTGTTATGCCAATGAACATAATGCCTCCGCTTGTACCGAGCGTTCCTGTAAGTACGCCAACCGGTATGCTCAGCGCAAAGGCTGCTGGCATGGCCCATTTTCCTATCTTTATGGCATTTTTTCTCATATGCGGTTCTGGATTTTTTGATCTCCTGAACATCTGGGCTGCCAGTATCACGGTCAGTAGAACGAAGGCTATTTCCAGCGGCCTCTCGGATATGCTTACGGCTATCCTCGTACCGATCTGGGCCCCGATAAGTGCCCCGAACCCCATGGAAACTGCATTTTTTACCGATACATTTTCATGCCTCAGGTAAACATATATCACCGTTGATGTCGTTATTACGTCAACGATCAGGCTTGACCCGACCGAATCCTGAAATGACAGGCCGAGTATGCTCAGCGCCGGGACTACAACAAGAACACCGCTGCTGCCTGTTATTCCGGTCAGGGCGCCGACCGCGATACCGATTATCAGGAGCAGAATTATAGAAAACAATTTTCCGGTATTGAATCATACAATAAAAATGTGTCACCGGGCCGCAAAAAACCTTAACCGTATCATATTTCAGAACGGAAGGTTTTTCCAAGTTCCCGGCCTAGGGAAAAGTAATGCCTGAATGAGTAGATCAGCGGATTCCATGATGCTGGATCGATGTGTTCGCTGTCAGCAAGAATACCGGTATCTGCCATCACGTGAAGCGCCTTAACCTCAACTATTCCGGCCTTAACGTACTGATCCTTAATTGGCCGTATATCCTCAACCGATGCCTCTATACGTAACCTGCATTCCTCCACTCCCGGCGGGTTTACCATTACAGATTCTGACGGTGTCAAACCTGCGGCTGCAAATTTGTCCGGTTCATACCTGAAACTTTCCTTTTTGTCCGCAGGAACAGGAAATTTTCCGGTCAGGTGCGCAAGTTTTTCCACAGCCCGCCACAGGTATCGCTCGGGAAAGCTCAGCGTGCATTCACCTGTATCCCTGAGATTTTCCATTGTCATGCTTTCTTCCCCTATGCCCATGACTATTGAA